>JAYTWC010000619.1:0-6125 GCA_043743635.1 Verrucomicrobiota bacterium
GATCGCGGCGCGGAATTCGGTCACGGCTTTTTTCAGGCCATCGGCATCGGTGACTTCGAGGCGCATGTCGTGGATGGCGGCGATGATGTCGACCCATTCGCTGAACTGGCCGCCTTGTCCGGCGGCGGTGTATTTGGCGAAGGGAGGAAGTGGATTTGGTGAGGCAAAGAAGGCTTGGGCGGCCTGGTTCCATACCGGGCGCCAGTCGTAGGCCATGAAGACGTCGAGCAAACCAACCAGGACGTGCGTGTAGCCTTTGAGCCAGAGAGCGTCAGCCGAATCAAAGTTAATCACCAAATCTTTTTCGCCGCTGGAACGCAGGCCGAGGATGCGACCAAGGGATTCGGAGAGTGGCATGCCGGGGGTGCCGTTTTTGTTTTCGAGGTGAACCTGGGTGAGGTTGATCTGAACCTTGAAGTCGGAATCGCCAATCTTGGCGAGGGTGGCGTTAGCCTTGGTTAGGGCGTCGCGGAGGTTTTGAAAAAGGGCGCGGACTTTCTCGGGCGTGGCTTGTTCAACGGGGCCGGTGGAGGAGCGCGGCAGGACGCGGAAGAAGGGCAACTCGCTGTTTGCGAGGGATTGTTTGATGCCCAGGTTGCCGGCGCCGTCAGCGAATTGTTGGAATCCTTGGAGTGATTGCAAAACGGCGAGCGAGAAGCGGTCGGCGTCGGAGGCAGGTTTGGCAAACGCGGTGAGGCCTTCCTGCAGTTTTCCACTGGCTAGAAAGGCGTCGAGGTTGGGGCTTTGGGCTTTTAGAAGGGACGTGAGCAGCGCCAGGGTCAGCGCGAGTTTTGCGAATGCTTTCATGGGGTTTGGGGATTTTATTTAGTTTCGTTGATTACATCAAACGGGTCCTTGCGCGATTTTGAGCGCCCAGGGGATGACGGGGCTTTGATTGGAGTTGACGATGATCTGCATGCCGCTGGTGAGGCCGGAATGGAGATTGATCGGGATCGAAAGCACGGGGAGACCGCCGAGGCTGGCGGGAGCGTTAAGGGCGAGCAGGCGGTCGCGATTGGTTTGGGTGCATTCTGATTTTCTCAGGGCAGGGAAAGGCGTGGCGGGCAGAATGAGAAAATCGTAGGTGAGAAAATAATTCGTCCAGAGCAGCTTGAGCGCGGCGTGGCGGGCCTGGGCGGTGTCGAGTTGTTCGGTTGTCCAGTGGCGGCCGCGATCGAGGCGTTCCCAGACGGCAGGGCTGTATTTTTCTCGGTAGGGTTCGAGCCAGGCTTCGTGGACTTTGTACGCTTCGGTGCTTTGGAGCACGGCGTAGGTTTCGGCGGCGTGGGTGAAACCGTTGCGAAGGTGTTCCGCCGTGGCGGGGTCGGCGGCGGGCGCATAGCTAGCGGCGATGGTGCGGAAGGTTTCAGCGACATCGGAATTGGCGGTCTGGCCGAGGGCGGCGAAATCCATGAAGCAACCACGGGGTTCGCGGGTGATCTTGGTGGCGCTGAGCAGGGCGCGGTGCAAGGTATGCATGTCCTGCGCGTTGCCGGTGAACCATCCGGCGGTGTCGAAACTGGGGGCGAGAGGAAAGGCATCCTCGACCCAGGGGTGATTGGCGGACGTGCGCATGCCATAGAGGCCGCAGAACGCAGCGGGCACGCGGATGGAGCCGCCGGTGTCGGTGCCGGTGGCGAAGGGGACGATGCCGGCTGCGACAACGACGGCAGAGCCGCTGCTGGAGCCGCCGCTGGTGCATTCGGGATAGTTCGGGTGTTCGCAGTCGCCGTAGTGCGAATTTTCGCCGGTGAGGCCGTAGGCGAATTCGTAGAGTTGGGTCTTGGCGGCGAGCACGGCGCCGACGCCTCGGAGAACGTGCGGAAATCTTCCGTCACGCTCTTTTTTCGGGAGCACGCCAGCTGGGAAGTGAGAGCCTGCGCGGATGGCGAGTGGGGAAACTTGGAAAAGGTCCTTGAGTGCGTAAGGCGCGCCGGCGAGCGGGGCGAGGGTGCCGGCGAAGCGTTCGAACGTGGTGGTAAGCTCTCGTTCGGTTTGCATCCAGGCGAAGGCTGCGCGTTGCTGGGTTTCGGAGAGCTGGGTCTGCATCCGTCGTGTAAGTTCACGCGCGGCTCCGGCAGGGTCTTTTGCGCTGAAGGCCTGCCATTCGGGCAGGCTGATCGCCGCTGATGATTTGGCCATGTCGATGGTTAAGGTGAGAGTTGATGAATAAACCGCAATCCCGCTGTTGGAGATTTTGTGGCGAAAAAACTTTGCTAGCCGCAGCCATCAGCGGAACTGTTGGGCATCATGAATCCTGAAGCAAAATTGGCTGAACTTGGTTTGAAATTGCCAGACGCACCTGTGGCGGCGGGGAGTTATGTGCCAACCGTGCGCACGGGAAATCTGTTGTATTGTGCGGGCACGATCAGCGCGTTGAATGGACGCATCACGCATGTGGGGCAGGTGGGCAAAGAGCAGACGATTGAGGCGGGTTATGAATCGGCGAAGGTGTGTGCGCTGAACACGCTCGCGAACATTAAAGTCGCGCTGGGCTCGCTCGACCGCGTGGCGCGCATCGTTTTTGTCGGCGGTTTTGTGAACGGGGTGAGCGGTTTTTCGGACAGCCCGGCGGTGATCAACGGGGCGAGCGATCTTTTCGTGGCGGTCTTTGGAGAAGCCGGAAAGCATGCGCGTGCGGCGGTGGCGGTGGCGGGCTTGCCAAAGAATTCCACGGTGGAAATCCAAGTCGTGGTGGAAGTGAAGGACTGAGCGGTGCCGCGTCCAAAATGAGGCCGGTTAAATTCGCCGAGAAAAGTCCTTGCGCTGGGCTCTGGCAAAAGTATGCCTTTCAACCCTGCTCCGGAGAGATGGCTGAGTGGTCGATAGCGGCGCTTTGCTAAAGCGTTATAGGTGTAAAAGCCTATCGGGGGTTCGAATCCCCCTCTCTCCGCCAGGTTTTCCCACGGGAGAAATGAGCAACATATGGCGTGGGGATGAGAACTCCGGTGGGTGTTGATGAGCTACCAACGCGAGCGAGTTGGGCGTTCGTTGCGCGAGTGCAAACCAACCTGGCCATGGGCCAGTAGGATCGCGTTATCTGCCTGAATAGTCTGTGTACCGATCAGCTGACGCCCGCGCCGTGCAGCAGGCGGATCAGGCCGTAGCCGATCAGGCCCGTCACGGGAATCGTTAACACCCACGCCCAGACCATGCGGCCGACGATACCCCATTTAACAGCACTAAAACGTTTCATCGCTCCGACGCCCATGATCGAGGTGGAAATGACGTGCGTCGTGGACAGCGGTATGCCGATGCGTGATGCCATCCAGATGATGGTGGCAGCGCTGGTTTCAGCGGCGAAGCCATGCACGGGCTGAAGTTTCACCATCTTATGGCCCATGGTTCGGATAATGCGCCAGCCACCTGAGGCTGTGCCGGCTGCGAGCGTCACCGCACACATTAAAATGATCCAAGTCGGGACTTTGAAGTCTGGGGTTTGCAGGAAATCAAGCCAGGGCGGGAGGTCTTTGAAGAGCCCTTTTTGCGTGCCGGTGAATAGAGCGAGGGTGATAATGCCCATCGTTTTTTGGGCGTCGTTGGAGCCGTGGCTCAAGCCCATGAGAGCGGCACTGACAATCTGAAGTTTGCCGAAGACTCCGTTGACGAAGCGTGGGGTCGCTTTCTTTAGGACGATATAAAGGATCATCATCACGAGAGCGGCCACGCAGAAGCCGATCATGGGTGACGTCATCATGGGCAGCACTACTTTGTGCCAGAGGCCGACATGTTTACCGTCGGGTTTGGTGACGGACCAGTGCAGAACGCTCCAGTTGCCAGCGGCGGTTCCTAGTGCTGCTCCGCAAAGTCCGCCGATGAGTGCGTGACTTGAACTGGAGGGAAGGCCCAGCCGCCAAGTAAACAGACCCCAGAATATTGCGGCGAGGAGCGCGGCAAGGATGGTTGCGAAGGTGATGATTGTGGTGTCCACCAAACCGCTGCCAATGGTGTTGGCCACGGCTGTGCCGGAAAGCGCCCCGATGAGGTCGGCGCAGGCGGCTAGCATGATTGCCTGACGCGGTGTGAGGACCTTGGTCGAGACGACGGTGGCGATGGCATTGGCGGCGTCGTGAAAGCCGTTGATGTATTCAAACACCAGTGCGGCCAAAAGCACGATGAGAAGCAGCGTCATGGGCTAGTCCTCGGCTTAGGAGTATTTCAAAACGATTTGGAAGACGACGTTGCCGGCATCGCGGCAGCGATCGACGGCTTTCTCAACCATTTCAAAGAGGTCTTGGAGGATGACGACTTCCTTGGCGTCGTAGGAGCCGTGATAAAGGTCTTTGATTGCCCCTAGGAGTTGTTTGTCGGCTTCGCCTTCGGCGAACTGGAGTTTTTCGTTGGCTTCGCCGATCTGGTCGATACGGGCACCGTGGCGGAGTTGTTTCACCATGAACACAACGGATTCCGCTGCTTTACCGAGGAGGTCGGCCTGGCGCATGAACGCGGCGCCGGGGAGTTTGCCGGGATAAATGGAGAGGCGTTCGACGAGCTTTTCGACCGTCTTCGGAATGCGGTAAAGGGCGAGTGAAAGGGCTTCGATGTCTTCGCGTTCAAGTGGGGTAACGAAGGTTTTGCAGAGTTCCTCGGTGATCTGGCTGGTGATTTTTTTATCCTTGCGGCGGCTTTGGATGAAGTCGTCGAGGTCGGCGGAGCTGCGGTACGATTCGATGCGTTGCAGGTAGCTGGTGAGCAGCTTGGTGCTGATCAATGCCTCTTCAGCACTTGCTTCGAGGAGGTTGTAGAATTTTTGGTCTTTGCCGAATAGTTTGGAGAAGGAAAACATGCGGACCTGTGGTTAAGGGGCCGCGTAACGTTTGTGAAATGAAAACGGTGACGGTTGTGTGACAATTGTGTTACGACGCGTCAGGTGACGTGGCGTTTTTGTCACGGACTATGCGTGGTTGCGCAGTTTGGCCCACAAAAGGCCGAGGCGTTCGTGGATCGCTTTGGTGCTCATTTCAAGTGCGCCAAGGTCCCACGAGAGGAATGGATAACTGATTTCTTCGCCGGGCCGTTGCTGGTAATCGGCGGGCGCAGCGATGGGTTGCAGCCCCGCCTTCACGCAGAGAGCCATGGCGCGCGGCATGTGCCAGGCGGAGGTGACGAGTAGGAATGGCTCGAGACCGAGCCGTCGGGCGAGTTCCTGCGCTTCGTCATCGGTGTCGCGCGTCGCATCGAAACGGATGATGCGGTCGGGCGCGACGCCGAGCGAGATCGCGGCCTCGGCGAGAATTTGCGCGTGGGAGAGTTCTTTGGGGCCGTTGTAGCCGGAAACGATGAGCTTCGAGTTGGGCAACAGGTGGGCGAGGCGCACGCCTTCGGTGAGCCGGCCGAGGGCGGAGGTGCTCAACTGGTTCACGCGCGAGAGTTCGTTGGTGTTACTGTGCCCGCCACCGAGAATGACGATCGTGCGGCAGCCGGCGATTTGGGCGGGTAGGTTGGTTTCGGCGTGGATTTCAGGGATGGGCGCGAAACGGGTTTCGAGTGAGCCGAGCAGGAAAAGCGCGACGCCCTTGTTGGAAAATGCGGTGAGCGAGAGCACTGCGACGGTTATCAGCACACGGCCGAGTTTTGGGCGCCTGGTCCAGAGCAGCATGCTGCCGAAGGCACCGGTGAGGAGGGAAAAATAGAGCGGCAGGAACGGGATGGTCAGGGCTTTCTTAAACCAGAACAACATGGCGGAATGGGTTGAAGCGACCCAGTGACTGTGCAGGTTTTCCCGGACGAAACGCAACGTCGCGGGTGAACAAAGAATGACAACTCTGTCACTTTTGCCGACAGTGAGCCGTCATTTCTTTTCGCTACACTTATCTGATGAAGTTTTTCCAGCTCCTTCTCATCGCGTCATTGCTCATACCGCTCTCCAGCCTTTTTGCTCAAAAAGAGGCAGACGGCACGATCACCGGCATCGTGGTCGATAAAGCCGGCGGGCAACCGATCGAGTCTATCGCCGTCGTACTTAAGCAGAAATCGGACGGCAAAATCACGCACACGGCTGCTACGAATAGCCGCGGGGTTTTTGAAATGGAAAACGTTTTACCGGGTGAATATGTCGTGGAGTACAACGCCATCGGTCTTGAGAGCCAGCAGACCGCCGTCTTCACCGTCGATGCAAAACACCG
>JAYTWC010000620.1:0-1905 GCA_043743635.1 Verrucomicrobiota bacterium
TTCCCCGAGGCCCAGCACGAACTCACCGAAGCGCTCCGCCTCAACCCCGACGACGTCGACGCCCACTACAATCTTGGCAACGTCCTGATCGAGCAGGACCGCGTCGCCGAAGCCATTCCCCACTACGAAGAAGTCCTTCGCCTGCGTCCCGATCACACGAACGCCCGCGAAATCCTCAACGAAGCTCGCGCTTACCTAAACTCCTCGCGTTAAAGCGCAAAAGCCTCACCCGCCCATTTCGTTCCGCCTAATGATTGCCGCCCACAGCTTCAGCTCGGCTTAATCCGGCAAAAAGGGTGTGCAAACCCGCCCGTTTTCCCTTTGCTGTCCGACCCGATGGACACCACGCGCAAACCTTCCTGGCTCCGTGCCAAACTTCCTACCGGCCCCGGCTACGCCGCCGTGCGCCAGCTCGTGGACAACACCCAGCTCCACACGGTTTGCCAAAGCGCACAATGTCCCAACCTCGGCGAATGTTGGTCCCGCGGCACTGCCACCGTGATGATCTTGGGCAACATCTGCACGCGCTCCTGCAACTTTTGCGCGATCGCCACCGGCCGACCGACCGAGCTCGACCTCGGCGAACCTGCCCGCGTGGCCGAGGCCGTATCCAAAATGAACCTACGCCACTGCGTCGTCACCAGTGTCGCCCGCGACGAACTCGAAGACGGCGGAGCCAGCGTCTGGGCCGCGACCATCCGCGCCATCCGCTACCGCAACCCGCACACCGCGATCGAAGTCCTCACCTCCGACTTCAAGGGCAACACCGAACATGTCGACATCGTCCTCGACGCCAAACCCGACATCTTCAACCACAACCTCGAAACCGTCGAACGCCTCCAAAAACCCGTTCGCGTTCAAGCCCGTTACGACCGCAGCCGCTCCGTCCTCCGCCACGCCAAGAGCCGCGGTTTCACCACCAAGACCGGCATCATGCTCGGCCTCGGCGAAGAACAACACGAGATCGAGCAAACCCTCCGCGACATCGCCGCCGACAAAACCGATATCGTCACCATCGGCCAATATCTTCAGCCCACCGCCAAGCACCTGCCCATCTCACGCTGGGCCACACCAGAAGAATTTATCCACTGGAAAGAGTTCGGCCTCAGCATCGGCATTGGCGTCATCGAAAGCGGCGCCCTCGTGCGCTCCAGTTACCACGCCGACGAACAGTCGAAAAAGTACACGGGCATCGAACATCTGAACAACCAGAACGCGCTCGCTGGAACCTAAGTGGCTGTACCTTGGAGGGCGGGTGCCCTCACCCGCCTAAAAGAACCTGCGCACGGTGAGGGCACCGCGCCTCCATTTTTACCAACTCAAACGCGGCGTTGAACTTTGTCCGCAACGCGCCGATGATCCATACCATGAAATCCCGCCAAGAGATCGTCGAAAACTGGCTACCCCGCTACACCGGCGTGGCATTGGATGGATTTGGCGATTACATCCTGCTCACGAATTTCGACCATTACGTAAAACTCTTCGCCCAATGGCACCGCGTGCCCGTGCACGGCAAAGACCGCCCCATGATGAGCGCCACCGCCGGCCGCATCACCATCATCAACTTTGGCATGGGCAGCGCCACCGCCGCCACCGTCATGGACCTGCTCAGCGCAATCAAACCCAAGGCCGTGCTTTTCCTCGGCAAATGCGGCGGCATCAAGCACCGCGCCGAACTCGGCGATCTGATTCTCCCCATCGCAGCCGTCCGCGGCGAAGGCACCAGCAACGATTATTTCCCGCCCGAGGTACCCGCGCTACCGGCTTTTGCCCTACAAAAAGCTATTTCCACAACCATCCGCGACCATAAACGCGATTACTGGACCGGCACTGTTTACACCACCAACCGCCGCGTTTGGGAACACGACAATACCTTCAAGAAATACCTAAAAAAAATCCGCGTCA
>JAYTWC010000621.1:0-2259 GCA_043743635.1 Verrucomicrobiota bacterium
AAGTTTGGCGTCCTCGCACGCGTCTCCGGCATGTTCAGTGGACGCGGTTTTAACATCGATTCGCTCAATGTTGCTCCCACCCACGATCCGGCGCTCTCGCGCATCACGGCAGTGCTAAATGGCGACGACACCGCGCTCGACATGGTGACCAAGCAACTGCGCAAATTGATCAACGTGGTTGAGGTCGTCGACTTCCACGAGAACGAGGCCGTGCAACGCGAACTCTTGCTTGTTCGCGTGAAGGCCAGTTCCAAGACGCGTTCGGAGATCATGCAGATTTGCGATATTTTCCGCGCGAAAATCGTCAACGTCGCGTCCGACGCCGTCATCATCGAGATCACGGGCGACGAGGGCAAACTCACCGCTTTCCTGAAGCTTCTCGAGGCTTTTGGCATCCTTGAAATCGCCCGCACTGGGCTGCTCGCACTCAAGCGCGACGCCAACGGTACCTCTGTCCATAACTAACCATCGTTTATCCCTTAGAACTTATCCCTAAAAACTGATTTATCATGCCCGCTAAAGTATACACCGACAAAGACGCCGATCTCGGCGTGTTCTCCAACAAAACGCTCGCAGTGCTCGGCTACGGCTCCCAAGGCCACGCGCACGCCCTCAACCTGAAGGACAGCGGCTGCAAGGTCCTCATCGGCCTTTATCCCGGCTCGAAGTCCCGCGACGTCGCCAAGAAGCACGGCTTCGAAGTCGTCGACACCGCCGAGGCCGTTCGCCGCGCCGATGTCATCATGGTCGGTCTGCCCGACATGAAGCAGGCCTCCGTTTACGAGAGCGATATCCTCCCGAACCTTTCCAAAGGTAAAACCCTTCTCTTCAGCCACGGCCTCGCGATTCACTTCGGTCTGATCAAGCTCCCGAAGGACGTCGATTGCATCATGGTCGCTCCGAAAGGTCCCGGCCACATGGTCCGCCGCCTCTACGCTGAAGGCAAAGGTATGCCCGCCCTCATCGCGGTTGCCCAAGACAAATCCAAGGCCGCCAAGAAGACCGCGCTCGCTTGGGCCAAAGGAATTGGTTCGACCCGCGCCGGCGTGCTCCAGACTTCGTTTAAAGAAGAGACCGAGACCGATCTCTTCGGTGAACAAGCTGTCCTCTGCGGTGGCGCCAGCGCCCTCGTGCAGGCCGGTTTTGAGACGCTCGTTGAGGCTGGTTACCAGCCCGAAATGGCGTACTTCGAATGTCTCCATGAGCTGAAGCTCATTTGTGACCTCATGTACGAGTCCGGCATTGCCGGCATGCGCTTCTCGATTTCCGAGACCGCCAAGTACGGCGACATCACCCGCGGCCCCCGCGTCGTGAACAAGAAGACCAAGGCCGAAATGAAGAAGATCCTGACCGAGATCCAGACCGGCAAGTTCGTTAAGGAATGGGTCAAGGAGCACAAGGGTGGCCTCAAGAATTACAACAAGCTGCTCAAGCAGGGCGAAAAGCATCAGATCGAAAAGACCGGTGCTTACCTCCGCGGCATGATGCCCTGGATGGCCAAGAAGAACACCAAGGGCGTTCAGGCTGCTTACTAATTAGTTTAACCACTTATTACACTTATGGGTCACTGATGGCAGCATTAGTGGCCCATTTGTGTTTCTGGAATAAGTGAAATTAAGTGTTCATCAGTGGTTACAAAAAAAATAACTCTCGCTACCCGTAAAAGTCCGCTCGCGCTCGCCCAGACTGAGATGGTCGCGGCACACCTGCGCGAGAAACTTCACGTCGAGGTGGACCTGCTGAAGATCGTCACTACGGGCGACAAACAGATCGAGTGGTCGCTGGAGAAACAGGGTGGCAAAGGACTTTTCACGAGCGAACTCGAACACGCGCTCGAACGCGGCGAAGCTGATTTTGCGATTCACAGTTCGAAAGATCTGCCTGGCGAAATGGCCGCTGGACTCGCGATTGCCGGCTATCTCCCACGCGCCGATGTGCGCGACGTGCTCGTGCTGCATGCCGGCGTCGCGAAACCAAAGACAATCGCCACCGCCAGCCCGCGTCGGCGGATGCAGATTGCTACACTCTTTCCCGACGCACAATTCACCGAAATCCGCGGCAACGTGGACACGCGTCTGCGCAAGATCGGCACCGACCATCTGGCCGATGCGACGGTTCTTGCCGCTGCCGGTTTGAACCGTCTTGGTATTGGCAACTGGCCAGGCGTCGAGTTTCATTCACTTAGCTTCGAGCAAATGGTTCCGGCTGTAGGGCAGGGCGCGATTGCGATTCAATGCCGTGCGGCGGATGCGGAAAAAT
>JAYTWC010000622.1:0-5333 GCA_043743635.1 Verrucomicrobiota bacterium
CCGTCGTGAGCTTTTGGATACGCTGCGAGAAACCAGAGCACGATGGAAATCGCGAGGATGACCGTGCCGGCGTTTTTCAAAAACATCCACGCGCGTTCGACCATGTGCAGGGCGATGTCACGCGCGCGCGGCAGTCGATACGGCGGCAGCTCCATAATCATAAGCGGTGGTTCGCCTTTGAGCAGTGTGCGTTTGAACAACCAGGCAAATCCGAAGGCTCCGAACGTCCCCAAGGCATACATGAGAATCATGATAGCCACCTTGGTTAACAACGGCACGCGATCACCCGGCACCAATGCGGCCATCATCAAGAGGTACACGGGCAGGCGCGCCGAGCAGCTCATGAGCGGTGCCACAAGAATAGTGGTCAGCCGGTCTTTCTGGTCTTCAATGGTTCGGGTCGCCATGATACCAGGAATCGCACAGGCGTAAGAACTGAGCAACGGGATGAAACTTTTCCCGTTCAGACCCACGCGGCTCATCATGCGATCCATGATAAACGCGGCCCGCGCCATGTAACCGGTGCTTTCCAGCATGCCGATGAAAAAGAACAGAATCAAAATCTGCGGCAAAAACACCAGCACGCCGCCCACGCCAGCGATCGCACCGTCGGTGATGAGATCGCGGAGATCGCCCGGAGCCATGGCGGTTTTTGCCCAGTCGGCGAGTGCAGCCATGCGACCATCGATGAAATTCATCGGGTATTCGGCCAGCGTGAAAATCGACAGGAAAAGCAGCGCCATGATGACGGCAAGGCTGAGCCAACCGTAGACCGGATGTGTCACCACTTGGTCAATACGATCACTCACGCTTGGACCGAGGTTGGTCTTGCGCTCGACGATGCGGCTGCAGATCTCGGTGATCGCGTCGTAGCGACTGCTCACCAGCGAACCGGCCCAATCGGTGCCTTCTTTTTCCCAGAGCTTTTGCCAGTTGCGAAGAATCTCGCTCGTGCGCTCGTGCAATGGTTTCGACCCCGTCACGCGCACGGTGTCCTGATCGGTGAGAAGCAACAACGCTTCGGCGCGCGCGCTGATCGGCAGCTTGCCGTCGTTTTCGTGGAGGCTGGCGGCTAGTTCGGAAACGGCGGGCGCGATGGGCTTGGGAATTTCCCAGGCGTGTTTTGCCAGCGGCAAGTCGGCGCGGCTCATCGCGAGGCGCAGTTCGACGATGCCTTTGCCGTTGGCGGCTTCACAAGGAATCACGGGGATGCCGAGTTCTTTTTCAAGACGTGCAATGCGAATCTCGAGGCCGGCTTTTGCGGCAAGATCCATCATGTTGAGCGCGAGAATCACCGGACGACCGAGGTCAAGGATCTGGTGAACGAGATAAAGGTTTCGCTCAAGATTCGACGCATCGAGGATGCAAACGATACGGTCTGGTTGTGGCGTATCGGCGCGGCGGCCGAGGAGTACGTCGCGCAAAACAGCTTCGTCGGGCGAACGTGCGGCGAGCGAGTAAGCGCCCGGCAGATCGATGATTTTTATCGGCTGTCCGTGCTGCGAATACGTTTCACCAATCTTCTTCTCGACGGTGACGCCGGGATAATTTCCGACCTTTTGCTTTAGTCCTGTGAGTGCGTTAAAGAGCGTGCTTTTGCCGCAATTGGGATTGCCGACAAAGGCGTAGATCGGCGTGCGCGCGGCAACGGGAGAACGAGTGTCAGCGCTCATGATTTGGCCGTCGTTTCGACGAGAATGTGCTCAGCCTCACTTTTTCGCAGAGTCAGATTGTAACCGCGGACTTTGATTTCGAGCAGATCGCCGAGCGGTGCCAAACGCACGAGCGTCAACGAGGTACCAGGCATCAATCCCATCTCGCGGAGGCGGAGGAAGGCAGCGCCTTGTTTGGGAAATTCGCGCACCACGGCGGCTGTGCCGACGGCGAGTTCAGAGAGTTTCAACAACGCAGTCATAGCGACAAAAGCGGGTGAATTTTTCCGCGTGGTCAGGCGGTGTGGCGGATTTGTTCAACCAAGATGTGTTGCGCGGCCTTGTCGCTGAGCGCAACGCGCGTACCGCAAACCTGACAGAGCACGGTGTGAACGCCCGAAACTTTTTCGATGACGGCCGACTCGCAAAAACCCATTTCCCGTAGGCGTTGGCAGACCTCGGTTTTCCCTGAAAGCTCTTGGACGCGGCCAGCGGTTCCGACGGGAAGTTCGGTGAGGCGCACGAGCGGCGTTGGTGTGGTTTCGTCAGGCAAAGACATGGTTGGAAAGAGGAAATTAAATGAGATTGGGTTTCAATGTCAAATTCTACTTAGATATCGGTTCTTTTGTAAGATTCTATACATAAAAATATTCTGGGAGTTTATGGTAGGGGGCGAAAATGGATATACTGCCATGGATTTGTGTTAGCTAGCCCGATGCCAGTAATGGGTTTGCAGTAGATTTATCTAAATTCGGCGGTAAAAGAATGCTGTAACACCGCTCCTTCGATGGCCTTACCGGTGGTCGAAAAAGACCCCGTAACATCCAGCCGACAGTTCCGATATAGTAGATGTAGGGATTATGAACATCAGCGCGACACTCACCCGGTCTGAACAATTCGCTCTCAATGGACGAGCGGTGTGGCGCGATCTGGTGCGGGGCGAAGTGGAGAAACTCCGTTTCCACCTACGCGGATGCTGGCGTGCTTTGCGTCATTAAATAAAAAAGCCCGGCCGTTGAGGACCGAGCTTTAAACTCAAAGGGAGGGTTGATCTTTTCAGCGACGGCGTTTGAGGCCGATTTGGACGATCGCTGAACGAACAATGCTTTCGAACCGTTCGATTTCAGCGGCGTCGAGCGACTCTCGTCCGCGAAGTGCTTCTTGTGCGCGTTGCATGGCTTTTTCGGCGGCATCCACATCGATCTTTTCTTCGGCGATGGCGCTTTCGGCGAGGATTGAGACTTTGTCGCCATCGACTTCGGCGAAACCATTACCGACGGCGAGAAGTTCGGTCTTGCCGTTCTTCAAAACGCGCAATTCTCCTGCTTCAACTTGCGTGAGCAGCGGAATGTGGCCGGGCAGAATGCCGATCTCACCCTCGACCGTCGGGATGACGACGGTTTCGACCGTGTCGGAGTAGACGCGGGCTTCCGGGGTGACGATTTCGAGCGTGAGCGCCATGGTAGTAAATTACTTCTTTCCGGAGGTTCCGATGACTTCGTCGATGCCGCCCTTCATGTAGAAATCGCCTTCGGGAACGTTATCAAGATCGCCGTCGAGGATCATCTTGAAACCGCGAACGGTGTCTTTGACCGGAACGTATTTGCCGGGCGTGCCGGTGAATACTTCGGCGACCGCGAACGGTTGTGAGAGGAAACGCTGGAGTTTGCGCGCGCGATAAACGGTGAGTTTGTCCTCAGGAGATAGTTCGTCGAGGCCGAGAATGGCGATAATGTCCTGCAGATCCTTGTAGCGTTGGAGCACCCGCTGCACTTCGCGGGCAACGAGGTAATGCTCTTCGCCGACAATGGCCGGTTCGAGCGCCTTGGAAACGGAAGCGAGCGGATCAACGGCCGGGTAAATACCGAGCTCGGCGATGGAGCGCTCAAGCACGATCGTCGAATCAAGATGGGCAAAGGTGTTCGCCGGTGCCGGATCGGTGAGATCGTCGGCGGGCACATAGACGGCTTGCACGGAGGTGATCGAACCCTTCTTCGTCGAGGTGATGCGCTCCTGGAGGAGGCCCATTTCGTTCGACAAGGTGGGTTGATAACCGACGGCGGACGGCGAGCGTCCCAACAAAGCGGATACTTCGGAGCCGGCCTGCGAGAAACGGAAAATGTTGTCGATAAAGAGTAGAACGTCCTGATTTTTCTCGTCGCGGAAATATTCCGTCATCGCGAGAGCCGAGAGCGCAACACGCATACGAGCGCCCGGGGGTTCGTTCATCTGGCCGTACACAAGGGCGACCTTCGACTTGCTGAGATCTTTTTGGTCGATAACGCCCGCTTCGGACATTTCGTGGTAAAGATCGTTGCCTTCGCGGGAACGTTCACCGACACCAGCGAATACCGAGAAACCGCCGTGAGCTTTGGCGATGTTGTTGATGAGTTCGAGAATGACGACGGTTTTGCCGACGCCGGCACCACCGAATGCTCCGGCTTTGCCGCCCTTGATGAAGGGACAAATCAGATCGATGACTTTGATACCGGTTTCGAGGATCTGCGCTTTCGTGTCTTGATCGACGAGCGCGGGAGCGGGACGGTGAATCGGATATTTTTTGTCGAAAATGACCGGGCCTTTGCCATCCACCGGGTTACCTGTGACGTCGAAAATGCGACCGAGGACGCCGTTGCCAACGGGGACCGAGATCGGCCCACCTGTATCCACTACTTCCATACCGCGCACAAGGCCCTCGGATGAGGACATGGCGATCGTGCGGGCGACGCCGCCACCGAGGTGTTGCTCAACTTCGAGTGTGAGCACTTCTTTTTTCCCTGCGACCGTGAACTCAATAGTGAGCGCCTGGTAGATGGGCGGGATGGTGTTCTCGGCGAACTGCACGTCGACCACAGGGCCGATAACTTGGACGATTTTGCCGGTGTTGCTCATTTTAAAAGGAAGGGTGACAGGGAAAAAGGACGTGGTGGGTGTTAAGATTAAACGGCGGCGAACTGGGCGGCGGCGATTTCAAGAATTTCCGCAGTGATGCCGGCCTGACGGGCTTTGTTGTATTCGAGTGTGAGGTCGCCGAGAAGTTTCGTGGCGTTGTCCTTGGCGGTTTTCATCGCAACCATACGGGCGCTTTGCTCGGAGGCTTTAGCGCTAAGGACCAGTTGGTAAATGTAGTGGTTGACGTAGAAAGGCAGCAGCGCATCGAGCACCGTTTTCGCACTCGGCTCGAAAAGCATTTCGCGGGTGTCGGCTTTTTCAACGGCACCGGAGTGACTATGCAAAGCGGCAGTGAACGCGGCGACACTGTCGAGCGGCAGCACCGGGCAAACGGTGGCTTCTTGCACGAGGGTATTTTTGAAACGCGGATAAATTACCTCGATCGTGTCGACTACGCCGTCGAGATATTGTTTCACAATGAACTCCACGGCAGCTCGCACTTCGGCGAAGGAGGCGCGATCCTGGATCGGGAAATCAGCGAGCAAGTCGCGTTTCGTGCGAACGAGAAACTGCATGCCCTTGCGGCCGGCGACGACAAATTTGGCGGGCGACTGGATGTCGGTGACAAGCTTGAAAAGATTGGCGTTGAGCGGACCGCACAGTCCTTTGTCGGTAGTGACTAGGAGAATACCGCGGGTCTTGATCTCGCGCTTCACGAGGAACGGATGCATCGACTCGTCGACGCGGGGCGCGAGCGAGGCAAGCATCGAAGCCATGAGTTGGGCGTAC
>JAYTWC010000623.1:0-1919 GCA_043743635.1 Verrucomicrobiota bacterium
GGCCGAGCGTTGAGCGAGCGCGCGCACTTCTTCGGCAACCACCGCGAAGCCCGCACCGGCTTCACCCGCACGCGCGGCTTCGACTGCGGCATTGAGCGCAAGGATGTTGGTTTGAAAGGCAATCTCGTCGATCGTCTTGATGATTTTGGCAATATCGTCTGAAGATGCTTTGATCGCCCCCATGGAATCATTCATCTGCCCCATGTCGGACGAACCTGAATCGGCGGCTTTTCTGGCGCCACGGGCTAGTTCGTTGGCACGAGCGGCACCTTCGGCATTTCGCTTCGTCATGGAAGCCATTTCATTGAGCGACGCGCTCGTTTCTTCGAGCGACGAGGCTTGTTCGCTGGCACCCGAAGCGAGCTGCTGACTGGCGGAAGAAACTTGATCGGCAGCCTGGGCAACCTGACTCGAAGCTTCATTAAGGCTGTTGGCGAGGCGTGACAGTTGGTTGACGGTGGTATTGCGAAACGTCCATCCGTAAACAAGCAACAAAACCACCAGGCCGCTACAAACAATACCCGCCCCGACGAGCGTTCGCCTTAGAGTGGCTGCGCCTGCTTCCGCATCTTTTTTCACTGCGGCATCAACTCCTTCACTATACTCTCGAATGCTATGGAGCAACGCGTCGAAGCGCTGGGGAACGATATTAATCATCACCTCGAAAGCGGCGCTATTTTCGCCCATGAGGAATTTATCGATAGCTTGTTGATCGGTCTGACCGAGCGCCGTGAGGCGTTCGTCGATAACGGGAGGAACGCCGGGGGTGTTTTTGAGCAAATCGTGCGCCTCAGCCACGAGCTTCTTAAATTGCTCAACGCTCTTTTCGATTTCATCCGGGTCCTTGAGACGCAGCGTGCCTTGCAGCGCGGTCTGCGTGTCGACCAGCGTTTCGAGGAGTTTGTAGGTGGCATTCTTGGCCGCGACCACATGCGCAGCTCGACTTGCATCTTCCGCCTCGACCTTGCGCAGCAGGGCATACATCCCGCCACCGATGGCGAGTGCGATGGCCACCGCAGCAACCAGAAAGGCGGTTAATTTGAAACTGAGCGTCGACGTATTCATATCGCGTAACGAAACAGATCGCGGCCAAGAACGGTTTTTTAGAGTTTGCTAAGACTGAGCCCAACCACGAGCGAGCCGATGGGCGCGCCGTCTTTGAGCACAGGTACGGAGACCTGAAGCTGTTGAAGTCCCGTGGATTCGTCGGTCTCGACTGTGCCCTGCCAGGATTTGCCCGTCATGGGCACATCATGCTTCGGTTTGCCAGCATGACTCCAACCCGTGGGCTTGGAGAGGAAGGCGACCTTGAAACCCTTCGCGTCGGAGATAAATGCTTCCGTGGTCCATTCGGCTTTCTTCGATTTAAGTGCAACACCTGCGGGATTTTTAGAGAAGGCACGCACGAAGGGATCAAGCACCGTAAAGGCTTTCCATTTGTCCTGCGTGAGCGCGGCCTGATCGGCGGGCAACGCGGCGTTATGGGCGGCGGTCTCAGCGACGATCACCGGGTCAGCGGCCCAATCCTTAATCACCGCAATCTTGGCATCGACCTTGGCTTGTTGTTCTGGTTCGAGTTCGGCCCGGACATTGATCAAAGTGCCCGCGAGGGCGAGCACGAGGAGGAGGAGTTTGGATGGATTTTTCATGAGTTCGGAAAAAATGAAGTGAATCAGGATGGTGGGAGCAGATGGTTCTCAAAAGATGATCTGCATGCGACCGAGCAGACGGTCTTGGTGCTTCGGAGTGTTCGGCGTATTACCGATCAAGTAGTCGAGCATGAATTTCACATCGTCGCCCTTGAGCAGATAATTAAGGCCGATCGTACGAAGCGTGGTCTTGTCGCCAAACGTCGCGAAACTGGGATCGTAGGTCTCGTAGCGGAGCACGCCCTGCAACTTTCCGGCTAGAATAAAATA
>JAYTWC010000624.1:0-2511 GCA_043743635.1 Verrucomicrobiota bacterium
AAATTGCCGTCGTTGCCGACGACAAGCGGGATCGGCCGACCGGCGGCGGAAGCGAGCGCGGCGCTGTAATCGGCGTGGAAATCCCAGCCTTCGAAGCTCGCGGGGAGATTGGCGGTGCGCTCGAGTACGCCGTAGCTTTTGTACGGTCCGGGAATGGCGAGGCCGACGCCGCGGATGTTGGCCCAAGCGAGTTGTTGTTCAGCGAGGAAGCTGATGACGCCTTGTACCCAACCTTTAACTACCGCCTCGCGTCCTGCTTGCGAGTTAGTGGAGCTTTGCAGGAGCTTGTGCGAGATAATCGAGCCGTCTTTGGCCCAGATGCCGCCGGTCTTGGAAGTGGTGGCGCCGCTGTCGGTGCCGATGAAGACGTCGTTGTTGCTCATGGTAAAAAGATGAAGTCCGTCGCCGTTAAAACCAAGATTTCCGCGCTATTACGTTTGAGTGGGCGTGGAATTTTGTGGCGGGTCCGTTGGTGTTGGATTCTTGAATGAATACCAAAGGTAAATGCCAACGCCGACGCAGATGCCAGAGTCGGCCACGTTAAAAGTGGGATAGATGTAGCTGCCGAAGTGGAGGTCGATAAAATCGATCACGTGGCCGTACATAAGGCGATCGACGAGGTTTCCGATGATGCCGCCACAGAGCAGGCCGAAGCTGATCTGTATCGGCACCAGGCGCAGTCCGAGGGAACGTCGCCAAAAGAAAATGGCAGCGAGGGTGCTCAGTGCGAGCAGGGCGAGGATCGTGCTCTTTCCGGCAAAGAGGCTCCAGGCCGCGCCTGTGTTGCCGACATGCACGAGGTTAAAAAATCCTGGGATGATCGGGATGTGATGTGGTGGGCCGTAGGTTCCGGTTTGAAGCGTGACGACGATCAGGAATTTAGTGACTTGATCGAGGACAAAGACGGCAAGCGCGAGCCAGAGGAGCCAGCGGTACGCAAAAATACGTTCAAGCCGCGACGCTGGTTGGGCGCGGTTTGAAAGGGGCGTTGCAGCTGGCTGGCCGACTTCGCTCACTCGTCGTCGCCGCCGCCGCTGTCTTCGAGCTTGGCTCCGTCTTCGCCGAGTTCGCCGAAGAGTCCGGCGGACGAGCGTGTGCGCATACGGTTACGCTCGATGTCTTTTTGGGCTTCGGCGGAGTAGCGCGTGAATGGAACGGCGGAAAGACGTTCTTTGGCGATCGGTTTGCCCGTGATTTCACAGGTGCCGTACGTGCCGTCTTTGACGCGTTTGATAGCGGCCTCGATTTCGGTCAGGGCTTCTTGTTCACTCGAGACGAGGCTGAGGGCGAAGTCGCGGTCAAAGGTATCGGTGCCGGCGTCGGCCATGTGCTGGCCGTAGCTGGAGAGATCGCCGGAGTCGTCCTTGCTGGAACGCTTAAGGGTTTCCTCGCTGTGGAGGGTGATGCCTTCCGTGAGGTGAGCGCGGAGATCGAGAAGCAGTTTGTAGTAGCGGCGGTATTTTTCTGGGACCGTCTCGATATCAATTTCAATAGGCGGCTTGGTGGCGGGCTTTCGTGGATTGAATCCGAGAATGTCAGCGAGTGACGCGGCCTTGATGTGATGAGGTTGCGCGGGCTTCGCGATTTTTGTGACATCGACGACCTTAGGCGCGGCTTTGACCGTGGTCTTGGCGGCTTTGGCGGCCTCGGTTTCGGCCGCAGTCTTGGCAGCGGTCTTCGCGATTTCTCGCACCTCATCGAGCGAGAAGGCTATGGGCTTAGAGGCCTTTTTGTTTCCCAGAATGCGGCTGCGAAGAAGTTCGCGGGCGCTTTCCTTTTTATCGTTGGCTTTTTTGTCGGAGTTGAACGGCACAGCAGTTTTTGGCTTTGGCGGGACGGCTTGTTTAGGAAGGAGAGCCGGTGGATTGGTCGCGGGCTTTTTCGCGGGGGCGTGATCTTTAACGTGGACGTGTTCTTTAACTGGGGCGTGTTCTTTAGCGTGGGCGACTGGGGCTGTCTCTTTTGCTGGGGCGTGTTTTTTGACGGGATCGGGTTTCTTTACTGGGGCGGACACAACTTTCTTTACGGCGGTTTTTTTAGCCGCCTTGGGAGAAATGTTTTTTTTGGCTTGGGGTGCGGTTTTT
This sequence comes from Verrucomicrobiota bacterium, assembly GCA_043743635.1. Classification (GTDB taxonomy): domain Bacteria; phylum Verrucomicrobiota; class Verrucomicrobiia; order Opitutales; family Opitutaceae; genus JADKHC01. The sequence goes on from JAYTWC010000624.1 coordinate 2,085, forward strand.
TTGTGTTTGGCCATGGGATAAATCGGTTGGGGTTGGCTAAAATTTAGGAGGAAGCGTTGAGGGCGTCGGCGCAGCGTGGGCAAAGTTCGCCGTGCGGTGTGACGGCGAGGGTTGGGACCGAGCGCCAGCAGCGTGGGCATCGGGCGAGCCCGAGTTCCTGGCATTGGCGGACGGTGATGACTAACGGTGAAGCGGGAATAGCGGAGAGATCGACCTGCGAAACAATGAAAAGCTCCGGGAGAAATGCACGGTGTTTTTCGAGCAACTGGTAGGTGGCGTCGTCAGCGGGGGCGCTGAGCGTGATGGCGGCGTCGAGGGATTTGCCGAGCTTGCCGGCGGCACGTTGCGGCTCGATGGCTTCGTTGACTTGAGCGCGGATTTTCAGGAGCGCGGCGACATCGGTGTCGAGTTCGGCATTGGTCCACGC
>JAYTWC010000625.1:0-2779 GCA_043743635.1 Verrucomicrobiota bacterium
TTCACCCTCGTTTTCCCCTGCGCAAAACTTGGCCTGCTCACCCTCATCTGGATGGAACGTGAGCACAACCTCGCCCGCGTTCAAAAGCTCCACCGCACCGTCGAATCTCTCGGGAAATGGTCCATGCTCGATGTCTTCGTCGTCGCCATTTTGATCGTCGTGATGAAGTCCTCCGGTGTCGCCAACATCAACGTCGGCCTGGGTGTATATCTCTTCACCATTTCCGTTATCACCACTCAATTTGCCTCCATCTGGATCAGCAAACACCTCACCAAACAGAACTATCTTCAAGAACCAATCGCCACCCATCCAGCGATTTAGCAGAAGCGCGATCAAAAAACGGGGCTCCTTTTCCAAGTTCCTCACTGCGCCCCGACGTCCTTTTCTCCCACCGCTTGCCTTCGCCACCGCGTTGGCTTCGCTTTCCTCCCGACCTTGAACACGCCCACCAACATCCAGCTCATCGGCAACGAAGTCGCCATCGCGTGGAGCGACGGCTCTGAAAGCTTTTTCCAAATGGAAAAACTTCGCGCCGCCTCACCCAGCGCCGAGCAGCGCGGCGAAAAAGACATCTTTGGCCAACGCCACGGCGGCACCGATCAACGCCAATTTCCCGGCGTTTCCGTCCTTCGCTGGGAACGCGTCGGTAACTACGCCATCCGCTTCGATTTCAGCGACGGCCACAACTCCGGCCTTTACAGTTACGAACTCCTGCTCGATCTCGCCCGTACGCAGATGCCCTAGCCACTAACCACTGACCGCACCTACTCACTGACCGCACATCCCCCCCGGCCGTCCAACAATCAACGTCTGCCGTACAGCAGTTTGTCATCTATTAAATGACAAATTTCTGTTTCAAAAGACTCCAAAGTTAAAGCAGTTTGTCGTTTAATAGATGACAAACCTACCGCGCGCGACGGGCCATAACGGTTCGATTGCTTCACGATTTTCAGGATTGTCATCGTTAAGCCGTCCAGCGTGATTCGTGGCATGTCATTCCCCGCCCGCACGACCTCTGCCGACATCGAACTCGGCACCACGCTGCAACCGAAATTTGGCGCCGACGGCCTGATCCCCTGCATCACGCAGGACATCGCCACTGGCCAGGTGTTGATGTTCGCGTTCATGAATGCCGAGTCACTCGGTCACACCCTAAAAACGAAAAAAGCCACCTACTGGAGCCGTTCGCGCAACAAACTTTGGGTCAAAGGCGAAGAGTCAGGTAACGTCCAATGGGTCAAAGAAGTCTACACCGATTGCGACCAAGACGTGCTCTTGATCAAAGTCGAACAGACCGGCGCCGCTAACGCGTCATGCCATAATGGATACAAATCCTGCTTCTACCGGCAGCTCGAAAACATCGACGCAGCCGCCGCCGGCACCAGTTTCAAGCTCGCCTACACCGCCGAACGCCTCTTCGACCCAGCCACGGTCTACAAGAAGAAATAACCCGCGCCGGCCTAAAAAACCGGAGCACCGAGGTTCCCCACTCCGGTTTCGTTTTTAGAACGCAGTTCGCGTATTGCCAACCGGCAGCCCGCCCGAATGCTCTAACCTGATATGCTTCGCTTCGTATTCCGCCGTTTTCTCCAGACGATCCCGGTCCTGATCGTCATCGTCACGGCCGCATTTTTCCTCGTTCGCTTCATGCCGGGCGGGCCTTTCGATTCCGAAAAAGCCACAACACCGGAAATCAGGAAAAACCTCGAACACTACTACGGTTACGACCTGCCGCTCTACCAGCAGTACTTCAACTATCTCAACCGCGTGGCACATGGAGATCTAGGCATCTCCATGAAATACCTCAACCGCACGGTCAACGAGATCGTCGTCGACAAACTTCCCGTCTCGCTCGAACTCGGCGCCCTTTCGCTCCTTATCGCGCTCATCATCGGTCTGCCGCTCGGCGTCGCCGCGTCGTTAAGACCAAACACTTGGTTAGACTACCTCGCCAGCGGCTTCGCCATGACCGGCATCTGCCTGCCCACCTTCGTACTCGGCCCGCTGCTCGTACTCGTCTTCGCCATCTACTGCGGCTGGTTCAACGCCTCTGGCTGGTTCGAGCCCTCCGACCGCCTGCTTCCTTCGCTCACCCTAGGCCTACATTACGCCGCTTACATCGCCCGCCTCACCCGCGGCGGCATGCTCGATGTTCTCAATCAAGACTACATCCGTACCGCCAAAGCCAAAGGTGCCTCGACCGTGCGGGTCGTGCTCAAGCATGCCCTACGCGGCGGCGTGCTGCCCGTCGTTTCGTTCCTCGGTCCGGCCATTGCCGGCATTCTCACCGGCTCTTTTGTCATCGAAACGGTTTTCCAAATCCCCGGCCTCGGCCGCGAATTCGTGAATTCCGTCAGCAACCGCGACGGCTCACTCATCTGCGGCCTCGCGCTGCTCTACGCCGCGTTCCTGATCTTCCTCAACTTGGTCGTCGACCTCGCCCTCGCCTGGCTAAACCCGAAACTAAAATTCGAATAAGCCAGCACGCCACCGCCAACATGGTCTCCCTTTCGCCAAAGAACATTCCCGCCGCCAATCTCTCCGCTGAACAGCTAGAGCAAGGCCATTCGCTCTGGCACGATGCGTGGATTCGACTGCGGAAAAATAAACTCGCCGTCATCAGTGCGGCATGGCTCATCACGCTTTTCCTGCTCTGTGGAATCGGACCATTTTTCGCGCAGCCCTATTACGAACAAAACCTCGATCTCGCCGCCGTGTCGCCTTGCGCTGCACACTGGCTCGGTACTGACACGCTCGGCCGCGATTTATTCGCACGCCT
>JAYTWC010000626.1:0-3424 GCA_043743635.1 Verrucomicrobiota bacterium
ATGCCGCCGCTGCAGGCGAGGCTGAGGCTGACCTGATCGCGGAGGAGGCCGAGCCAACGGAGGCGGAGGCGCAGATCTTCGGAGGTTGAGAGGTCGAGCTTCGGCGTAACGTCGAGTTCTTCGGTGTTGATCTCGGGCTGGAAGAAACGGTTGAAGAGGACAACGCCTTGAACTTTTTCGTCTTCGAGGCGGCCGGCGAGGTTCGCGACCGAGGTGTAGAAGGGCGAGAGTTTAACCGCGATCGGGATCTGGACCGCCTTGCGGACGGCGCGGGTGATTTCGAGCACGCGGTTTTCAAGCGATGCGGCGTCGGTGCGGCGGCTGGTGCCTAGGAAGTAGGTGTTGAGTTCGAGCGCGGAGGCGCCGGCTTGTTCGACGAGTTTGGCGTGTTCGATCCAGGAGCCGAGGTTGGTGCCGTTGAGTGAGGCGATAACGGGAAGTTCGGTCTTGGCTTTGATTTTGGCGATCTGGCCGAGGTATTCGTCGGGGCCGAAGGTAAAGCCGTCGGTCGAGGGGAAGAAGCTGGTGGCCTCAGCGAAGTTATCCTGCCAGCGCTCGACGTGCTGGTTGAAGGCGACTTGGTTGCCTTCGATTTGTTCGGCGAAGAGCGAGTGCATGACGATGGCGGAGGCGCCGGCGTCTTCGAGGCGTTTGATGTTGTCGATGTTATCGACGAGCGGCGAGGCACCCGGCATGAGCGGGCCTTTGAGTTTCAAGCCGAGGTAGTTGGTCGTGAGATTCATGAAGAGAACGGAGAGCTGTTTTGGAAATGGATTTCAAAAAAAGGAGTGCGCTTCGTGGGGCGCACTCCTTTGAGATGATTTTAGGCTGAGGGTTTTGCAGGAGGCGCTTCTTTGGCGGGAGCGACTGGAACGGTGGGTGAGGCCGAGGCGGGTCCCGCGAGAGTTGCAGGTGTCACGGCTTTGGCTCCGGCAGCGGCGAGATGCTGGTAACCGGCGAAGCGTTCTTCGACGGCGGCCTGGGCACGTTTGCCGAGTTCGGCGGCGCGGGCCGGGTCCATCTTGGTGAGGGCCTGGAAGCGCATTTCGTTGGCCATGTAGGTGCTGATCGGCGCTTTTGGTGCGGCGGAGTCGAGGATGAACGGCGCCTGGCCTTTAGCGATACGGGATGGATCGTAACGGAACAGCGGCCAGTAGCCGGTATCGACCGCGAGCTTTTGCTGGTCGAGGCCGTTGGCGAGGTTGTAGCCGTGAGCGATACAGTGCGAGTAGGCGATGATGAGCGACACGCCGGGGTGTTTCTCAGCTTCGACGAAGGCCTGGATGGTTTGGCTGTCTTTGGCACCGAAGGCGATCTTGGCGACGTAAACGTTGCCGTAGCTCGCGGCGATCATGCCGAGGTCCTTCTTGTTGCTTTCCTTGCCGCCGGCCGCGAATTTCGCGATGGCGCCCATCGGAGTCGCTTTCGAGCACTGGCCACCGGTGTTGGAATATACCTCGGTGTCCATGACGAGGATGTTGATCTTGCGGCCGCTGGCGAAGACGTGGTCAAGGCCACCGAAACCAATGTCATAGGCCCAACCGTCACCGCCAAGAATCCAGACGGATTTCTTAACGAGGTAATCGGCGAGCGAGAGCAGCGATTTCGATTTCTCGTCGGAGAGACCGGCGAGGAGGGTTTTCAACTGCGCAACCAAGCCACGGACAGTGGCGAGGCCGGCATCGGTCGATTGGTCGGTCTTCTGAATGCTTTCGACGAGGGAGGCCGGGAGCTTGTCGGCGAGTTCGCCGAGGAGGCGCCACGACTGGACAGCGAGCTGGTCGACGCCGGCGCGAATGCCGAGGCCGTATTCAGCGTTGTCTTCGAAGAGCGAGTTGGACCAAGCCGGACCACGACCTTCGGGCGTTGTGGTATAAGGCGTGGTTGGCAGATTGCCGCCGTAGATGGAGGAACAGCCGGTGGCGTTGGCCACGAGGAGGCGATCGCCGTAGAGCTGGCTGAGGAGCTTGACGTACGGGGTTTCGCCGCAGCCGGTGCAGGCGCCTGAGTATTCGAAGAGCGGAGCGCGGAATTGCGTGCCTTTGACGGTATCCTGAAGCAGTGCGGCGGGGGCCGGAGGAAGCTTTAGGAAGAAATCGTAGTTGGCGCGTTCGGTGGCACGCAGCGGGGGCTGCGGGGCCATCATGAGGGCCTTGCGCTTCACGTCGGTCTTGTCCTTCGCAGGGCAAACCTTTTGACAGAGGGTACAGCCGGTGCAGTCCTCGGGCGCGATCTGGATGGTGAAGCTGTGGCCTGGGACGTCTTTGACCTTGAGGTCGGTTTTCTTGAACGTCTCGGGAGCGCCAGCAGCGGCGGCGGTCGGGTAGGCGGCGCAACGAATCGCAGCGTGTGGGCAAACGAGCACGCATTTGTTACACTGGATACAGAGCGTGGCGTCCCACACGGGAATCTCGAGCGCGATGTTGCGCTTTTCCCATTGCGTGGTGCTGACGGGGAACGTGCCATTAGGAGCAAAAGCGCTGACGGGTAACCGGTCGCCATCTCCAGCCATCATGACGGCCGTGATGCGCTTGACGAAGTCTGGCGCGGCTTCCGCGACGACGGGTTCGCGGTTTTCCTTGGCGGTGACGGTCGCAGTGATCTTGATTTCGTGCAACGCGGCGAGCGAGGCATCGACGGCGGCGTGGTTCTTGGCGACGACGGCGTCGCCTTTTTTGCCGTAGGTTTTCTTGATCGCGTACTTGATGGCTTCGATTGCTTCGTCACGCGGCAGAACACCGGAGAGGGCGAAGAAACACGTCTGCATGACGGTGTTGATCTGGCCACCCATGCCGGCGGCGCGGGCCACAGAGTAGGCGTCGATCGCGAAGAGTTTGAGCTTCTTCTCGATGATGCGGGCCTGGACTTCGCGGGGCAGGCGATCCCAGACCTGATCGGCCGGGACGTTGAGATTGATCAATAACGTGGCGCCGACGGCGGCTTGAGCCAGCACTTCGATACGTTCCATGAACGGGAAGTGGTGGATGGCGACGAAGCTGGCCGAATTGATTAGGTACGGCGAGCGGATCGGCTTGGGGCCGAAGCGCAGGTGGGAAACGGTCATCGCGCCGGACTTCTTCGAGTCATACACGAAGTAGCCTTGGGCGTAGAGATCGGTTCCTTCGCCGATGATCTTGATGGAATTCTTGTTCGCACCGACGGTGCCGTCAGCGCCTAGGCCGAAGAACAGCGCGCGACGGGTGTCGGCGGTTTCGATGTCGAAAGTCTCGTCGTAGTTGAGGGAGAGCTTGGTGATGTCGTCGTTGATGCCGACGGTGAAACGTTTCTTCGGGCTGGCGGATTTGAGCTCGTCGAAAACGGACTTGACCATCGCGGGCGTAAATTCTTTCGAGCCGAGGCCGTAACGGCCGCCGATGAGGCGGATGCCGGAGCGGTCGCTCTCGTAGAGGGCGGTGGCGATGTC
>JAYTWC010000627.1:0-4174 GCA_043743635.1 Verrucomicrobiota bacterium
CTTTTACTCATTGTGCCAATATCCGGGTTCGTTCTTCAAGCAAATGAACCCGTTCCAAGTCCAGCACCTACGCCCGGAACGCCTGCGGCCGACGAGCGCTTTCTTGATTTTTTCATGCCTTTTCGCAGCACCATCGCATCCATTTCTACCGACGGAAAATACCTCGCGTACTCCGTGCGCGACAAGGCAAAGACCGCAGTCGTTATCGTGGAACTAGATGATCCCGGCAAAATCAAGACCGCAGTGACCGTCGGTACCGATGAAGACACCCTACCGATGTTTTCTGAAAATGGTGAACCAAAACCACTCGCCATAACCTGGATGCATTGGGTGACTCCCACGCGGCTCGTCGTCATGACAAATCAGATCACTGCAACCCGCTCAGTTAATAGCGGTGCTATTTTGGCCATGGATGCCGACGGTAAAAACTACCGGGTTATACTCGATGGGCGAGGACTCCGTCGAGCGGTTGGTCCTGCTCAATTTGGCTACGCAACAAACATCAACCGACAATTGCACGAGATAAATCCCACCATTTTTGACTACGCCCCAAATGATCCGGACTCGCTGATCATTCAGGCGTTAGCCGGTAGTCGCTCTCAATTTTGCAAGATTAACATCAACTCCGGCAAACTCACCTATCTGAACGACGTGAGAACCGGCGAGGCGGACTTTAAACCGATTTTCGATCGCCAAGGGCAGTTGCGCGGCGGCTTACGAGGCACCCGCAGTTCGGAGCCTCCTTTCAATTACGTTTTGCAGAAAAAGGGACTCAGTCTGGGTCGTTGGATCAATCTGGACGACGTTATCGACCCTTCGATGACCAAAGGTTTTTCTGAAACACCGGAAAACTTTTTCGGCGAGCGCAGCATCCCGCTGGGTTTCGATGAAAACCCTGATCTTCTCTACTACGCCTCCAACGTGGGGCACGACACTTACGGCATCTACGCGCTCTCCCTAAACACCGGTAAGCGCACCGATTTCGCTGTGGAAATTTCCGGGGTCGATCTCATTCCAACGCCGGTCGGTCATTCCATCTTACCCGCGCTTGTCTTCGACCGGTTCGATCGTTCATTGGTCGGCATCCGCTACGAAGGCGCTCTACGCACAACCCATTGGCTTAAGCCTCAATTTGCGGCCGTGCAAAAGGATCTTGAGGCACGCTTCCCTGGAAAAAACATCGAAATTCAAGAGTGGGACAAAACCGCGACCCGATTCCTTTTCCTCGTTCACGGAGTGGCCGATCCTGGTTCATTCATGGTCTATGAGCCCGCTAAGAATTTGGCCTATGACATCGTGCGACGTGCCACTTGGTTCGACAACCACCAACAGCATCGCGTCATGACCTTCGCCTTGGACGCCGCTGATGGGCATAAAATCACCGGCCTGCTCACTTTTCCGGCCGCTGGACGCTTTGCAACGGTTCCGGTTGTCGTACGCTGCCCAACCAACCCTTCGGACCGCGTGACGCTTGATTTCCAAGCCGAGTCGATGGCGATCGCCGACATGGGTTTCGCTGTCTTGCAAGTCAACAGTCGCAGTGCCTGGGGCTTCGGAATCAAACAGCGCGAATCCATCAAAAAGGGCTACGAAGAAATCCTCATCGCCGACATCACCACGGCGATTGATTACCTCTCAAAAAACTACCGAATCAACCCACAACGTGTCGCACTCATGGGTGAACGTTATGGCGGTTTCGTCGCACTGCGAGGTTTGCAACTCGCCCCTGATCGCTTTCGGTGCGCTGTCACCATTGACGCGACACTCGATCTCGAAGCATGGATGGAATATGTTCGTTGGACATGGAAGACCCCAACTCTTGAGCTCACCCGCTCCTATTACGGCAATGACCAGACCTTCAAAGAGGCGGCATTGATTCGTCATCCGGAAAAAGTAACCAAGCCGGTCTGCCTGCTCACTTATCCCGGTCTCGACGGCATGCCACGAACTCAAACCTACCTACAAACGCGCCAGTTTGCCTCCGCCCTTCGTCGGCAGGGCACGCCAATGGAATTCGATGAACTTGAAAAAGACAGCGCGGAGGGTATCGAAAACGTCCAAACAGCCGCCGACTCCAAATCCTCGCTTGTAGAACTGAATCGCGAATTTGCCCAACGCCTACCGAAAGCCGAAGCCGCCGTGTACCGCAAAATCGAATACTTCCTCAACGCTTATATCTACGATTATCAGGTCAAGCTAGGGCCGCTCACAAAACTACCCGACGCGACCAACTGATTCCGGGCGTGTTTTTCCTTGTTGCCTCCGGCGGGTATTCTCGACCCTTTAGCAAATATGCCTGAGACCGAAAACGCTCCCTTTCTCAGCAACGTTCAAAAGCGACTGCTCGCGTTTGCCCTCGGATTACTGGCCGTCGTCGCCATCATCGCCCTCCTCACCTTTGTCATTATTGTCCTTGGTGAGTTGGTCGGCTTTTTCTCCGGCGTACTCTGGCCGCTCGCCGTCGCGGGCGTGCTCGCCCTCGTCCTTCGACCCGTCGTCGATCTGTTGGAAAAACGTTTCACTGGCCGCCGCACCCTCGCTGTCACCGTGCTCTATGCGGTTTTCATTCTCTTCGTCACTGCGCTGCTTATCACCGCGATCCCGCCTCTCGTGGATCAAATCCTGGGATTCATCGATTACCTGCCCACCTTCTGGACCAAGGCGCTGACCTACGTGAAGGAACATTATCCGAGCTGGGTTGAGCTAGGCCAACGTCTCAGTGCCTATCCCGCCTTCACCAACGCGATCGAAAACGTTCAAGCCGAACTGAGCAAACTTCCCAGCCTCGTCGTCCCATCGCTCAAGGCAATGAGCCAAGGCATCATTTCGGTTTTCGGCTTTGCCACCCACGTCGCAATCGTCCCGATCTATCTTTTCTTCTTTTTATTAGTTCGTCGCGACTTGACCCAAAGCCTGCCAAGCCATCTGCCATTCCTCCAAAAAGAGATCCGTGAAGACGTGGTCTTTCTCGTGCGCGAGTTTGTGGCAATTGTGATCTCCTTTTTTCGCGGACAACTGCTCATCGGTCTGATCATGGGCTTACTCCTCGCGATTGGGTTCAGCCTCGTTGGTTTGAAGTTCGGTTTCTTCATCGGGCTGACCTTGGGTGTGCTCAATATCATTCCCTACCTCGGCACCATCATCGGTCTGGTGATCACCATCCCGCTCGCATTTTTCCAGCCCGACGGCGGCATTGGCCTCGTAGGATTGGTTCTACTGGTGAAGATCGTCGTACAAAACATCGAAGGCTGGATTCTCACGCCGAAGATTATGGGCGATCGCACAGGATTGCATCCGGTGATGATCATCGTGGCCATTTTCTTCTGGGGCACGGCGCTCAAAGGCATCCTCGGCATGATCCTGGCGATTCCACTCACAGCGTTTTTTGTCACGGCATGGCGGTTCGTCAAATGGCGTTATTTTCCGGCAGACTCCACCCAAGCAGTCAGCCATGACGCGCCACCGAGCACCTGAACAATGCGCCAACTGCGGCGCAGACATTCCTCCCAACGCCCATGCCTGCCCCGAATGCGGGGCCGACGAACGCACCGGCTGGGCCGAGCAAAATATCTACGACGGACTCGATTTGCCCGACGACGAAGAGACGGAAGAACAAAACAACCGCTCCCGGCAAAAACGTAAATCGATTGCCCTCTTCTGGTGGCTAGTCGCATTGGCCGTGATCATCGCGTTCGCGCTCACGGCGCTGGACCTACGACGGCACTAGAGCATTTTAAATAAAACGGTAGCCTCAAATATGAATCGCCGCTCCGATGGAGGGCGACGCGCTGTCGTCGCCGATCGGCGGGGACAGCGCCCCGCCCTCCCAAAGCGGCTACAGTTTTAATTAACATGCTCTAAGCGCCACGCGGTATTTCACTCCTGAAAATCGCCGATGCGGAGGAGTAAAGGCGGCTCGAGAACGCAGTCGAGTTTAGCGATATCAGTCAACGTGTGACGGATCGCGCGTTCATCGCTTTGATGCGTGGTGAGAATGAGCGAGGCGGCGTCAGGGCGTTCGGCTGACATCTGGATAACCGTCGCAATGCTCACGCCGCTTCCGGCGGTCAACGTTGCGATTTGGGCTAGTACGCCTGGTTCGTCTTTTACCGTCATGCGCAGATAATAGCGACTGCGGATGTGCCCCAGCGGGGCCAGTTTCGGCGCCTCGGAA
>JAYTWC010000628.1:0-2265 GCA_043743635.1 Verrucomicrobiota bacterium
AGTTGCGGCCCGATTACATGGAAGCGTGGGAGGCGTTGGCCGAGCTTGAGGCGGTTGCCGAGAAGCCGCGCGTTCCGGTGGTGGTGCAGATTCAAAACAGGGTGCCGAAGATGCGCTCTCAGGCGAAGACGTTGTGTGCTCTCGCAATTATTCGCTGGAGGATTGGCGACTTGAAGACCTGCCGGGAGATTATTGGGGTTTTAAAAAAACAGAATTTGGCCCGCACCAATGTGCCAATTTTGATTAACCGCTTGAATGAAAAATTAGCCAAGGCGGAGCAGGCGAAGAAGGAGGCCGAGGATGAAGGCGGGCCTGTGCTGAAGTCGATCGATCAGCCCCAGGAATCGAGCGACCAGTCCGGGACGACGCAGGCCAGGCAGTGATTGTTTGAGCTATGCCTTTGTCCGTTTGGTGAGGCAGGTCTGGATGGCGTTATTTAGTTCTTGCGGGTTGAACGGTTTTTGCAATTTCCCGTCAACGTGCAGGGCGTCTAGTTCGCGCCGTTCGGTTTCACTGAGGCGGCCGCTCATGATCAGGATTCGGCCTAGGAAGCGCGTGCCGCGGATTCGACGGGCGATTTCGATGCCGCTGATGCCTGGTAGATCGAGATCGAGCAGGAGCAGGTCGTGGCCGGGTTGTGTGCTCAGGTGCTGCCAGGCTTCATTGCCGTTGGTGTGGTGGGTGACTTGGTGCCCTAGCCGACGCAGGGCGGCGGTAACCGTTTTGGCGACCAATTCATCGTCCTCGACGAGAAGAATGTCTGCGGAAATTCTGGTGGTAGTGGAGGGATCGGTTTTTTTGGTGGAAACCGTGGCGGGTTTGACCTTGGATAGGGGCAGCCAGACGTGAATGGCGCTGCCAGTGCCTGGTTCAGACTCGACTGTAACTTTGCCATTGAGGCGGGTGACGAGGTGCCAGACGGTAGCGAGACCAAGTCCGGTGCCCTTGCCAACTTCTTTAGTGGTATAAAATGGTTCGAAGATTCGCTCCCGTACGTCGGGCGTCATTCCCATGCCGTTGTCGCGCACGGTCAGCCGAATCCAGCCGCAGGAGGGCGGGCGGTTGCCGGTGGGCGGCGTGGTGTCGTTGGTGTTGGCGGGAAGTTCAAGTGCTTCGACGTGGATTTGGGCGTTCCAGCTGTTGGTGGCGTCGGCGGCCAGTTTTTCCATGAGCGTGTCTCGGGCGTTGAGGAGGAGGTTCAACGCGATTTGATGAAGGTCGGATGGGTTGATGAAAAGTGCCGGGATGTTGTCGGGCAGATTCATCGCGAGTGTGATGCGACGGTCGATTGTCGGGCGCAGGAGGTCGAAATTTGCGCGAATAATTGCGGGCAAGTGAACCTCTTCCGGGGCGGCGTCGCCCCGGCGGCCAAAGGTGAGAAGGCGGCGGGTCAGGTCGGCGCCGCGTTTGGTGGCGCGGGAGATGGTATCCAGCTCTTCCATGATTCGCGGGCTGCGGGCGAATTCCAGGGAGAGCAGTTCGACCTTCAGCATGACCGGTGTCAGGAGGTTATTGAATTCGTGGGCGATGCCGCCGACAAGTTCGCCGATGGCGCGGAGGCGGCGTCCTTGGGCGATTTCGGCATCGATCCCTTTTCGTTCAGTGACGTCGTCGATGAGGAAGCAGAGTTGTCGCGGTCCGATGTTTTCGTCGTTGTTTAGAGGAACAAGGGTGATTGCGTAATCGCGCTTTGTATCCTCCAGGTGCTGTTCAAATTTGAGGAGCTCAGCCTGATTTTCGGCCTGGCGAAAGCACTGTGTCCAAAATTCAACTACAGCGGTGGGTAGGGGAAGCTCGGCAAGCACGCGATTGGCGATGGGGGTGCTTTGGAGGTTAAGGAGCCGGGCGGTGCCGGGATTGGCCGAAACGAATCGGTAGGAGCCGCCACTCCTCTCGATCACGCCCATGGCGGTGGGAACGTTATCGTAGAGGGCGCGTAGAAGTTGCTCGCGGGCTTGGAGACTTTCCTCGGCGGCTTTTTGGCGGGTGATATCCTGAACCGTGCCGAACAAACCGGTTGTTTTTCCTTGGGCGTCCCGCATGGGTCGGGCGGTGGCGTGCAGGGTTTTTGTGGAACTGGGGCTGATCTGGACGGGAATGGTTACGTCGCAAGCGATGCCGTCGTGAAGTGTGGTCAGGATGGTGCGGTGCAGGAGCGCGCGTTCAGTGCGCGGCAGCATTTTTAGCAGTTCGAAATACGAGGGCGGGGTGCAATCTGAGTTGTAGCCGAGAATATGCAGAACTTCCGGCGAGCAATCGGTTTTG
>JAYTWC010000629.1:0-3269 GCA_043743635.1 Verrucomicrobiota bacterium
CAATTGCCCCGGTTGGTTGACCGCGTTGGTGATGTGAACTACCATCGGCGCTCGGCTCCTGCATCAACTAACTTACCATGCGCTTTTGCAATCCTGCCCGGCTTATTCCTGTCTTCGGGTTAGCTATGGTCGTCGCGTGGTCTGACCAACCGGGCTTGGTCGTTCAGTCGCGGGCTGCCGGGTCGGGCGAAGAAAACGATTCTGATCACAGCGACGACAAAGCTCCGCGCAATTATCTTACCTTCGAGATCGGTTATGTGGGCAACGCCCGCTCTGAAAAGAATCCCGGCACCGCGATGGAATCGTGGACCGATATCGAGTTCCACGATCGCTTCACCGGCATGATCGAAGTCCGTCCCGAACGCACCGAAAAGGGCACCGTCAACTGGTATCCGCGAGGCGATACCACGTTGATCGACGGAACGATCAACGAAAAAGTCACGATGATTTCAAGACTCGTCGGCGAGGGCGAAGCCAAGGCGACCGAAACACGTGCCACCACCTACGCGGGCCATCCCTCGTGTGAAGCGAGTGTCGTCAATGCCTCCGTCAAAATCCGCGCAAACGAAAAACTCTACGACCTGCAGTTTGCTCTTATGCCGGACATGGCAACGACCATGGATGTCGTGCGGCAAACAAAGGAAGCGAAAATCGTGGGCGCTCCTTCGTTGGGGGGAAACCAACCGCCGGCACCAACCACCACCGAAGCCGTGCCGCTCGACATGGCACCCGGCCAGCTGAGTCTTGGCTTCAGCAATTATTCGATCGGCGTCGACGTGAAAGGCGCACCGCTCAGCAGTGGTAGCACCTTGACTGGCACGCGCAGGATTCAGCTACCAAAACCGGCTGGCTGGCAGGGTTCGTGGAATCTTGCGGTCGAGGTCACGTGGAAAATCGATGTGTCGTTGCCGCCCGTCGAACTGGTTATTACCGCGGAGGGCTACGAGAAATGGCGGCCGCTGGGCTCAATTGCCAAACCAACCGAGCCCGGCAATCATCTCGCCGCTCGCGCCACGTTGCGGGCAAAAGTTGGGGGAATGAAACTCCTGCCCGAGGTTAAAAATATCCGGTTTCAACTCCTCGATACCTCGCGTGAACCGGGTGTTTGCATGAACTGGCCGCTCGACGCGAAAGACGACGACTACGATCTGCGGCTGGCAGCGGTCGCGGGCGGCACGCTGAGCAAAGCCGACCAGATCCTCGAAGTCACGGACCCGCGCCGAAACGACGAGGGACAGCCTTACGCCGAGGCGAGGATCGACAGCTACGACTTTGGCGGCCGGGCTTCGCTGCGCGCCGTCTGCCTCCTCGCTGACGGTCGCGAGATCGAAGGCGTCATGAAAGGCGAAGGAGAAATGCCACGTTTGCCCAAAATGAAAGGTCCCGGCTGGATCGCGGAGAGCTGGCGCAAAGATCACCAGGCCGAAGATCTGCCTGAGGACCAGGATGACGAGAAAGTCACTGGGCAGAAGGACAACGGAGACGGTTTCACGCTTTACGAAGAATATCGCGGCTGGGCCGAAAACGGGGAGCACATCGAGGGTGATCCTGCGAAGAAGGATTTTTTTATCCTCAACCTCTTTAAACCGGCAACCGAAGCCCGGGCCGGCATTGCTTTGTTCGAGCAGCTCTCGCAATTGCGCGTTCATTCCAAATTGCTGCCCACCGAAATGTCGGAAGAGGCACGGCTGATGAATGGTAACCACCGCGACGCCCCGCGTCACGTGGAGCAGCACGGCGTGTTGCTCAAGCAGTTCGCCTCAAAGGCCGACCTTGGCGACGAGGGCGCGGATACGCCGATGACCGAGAAAGGCGTCGCGGGCCGTCCGCGTATCACCAAGGGCATTGGCATTCTCACCCGTGGAAGCACCGAAAGTATTTTTAGCCAGGCCTTCAACCTGCCTCCGCAGGACCAGTCCTTCGCTTACGATCGCGCCATCGCACATGAACTCTTGCACTCGGTGGGCGTTGAGCATCACGGGAGCAACAAAGACTACTATGTCGACCTTTTCTTGATCGTCCCGCAGCACCCCGAGAACCACGTCGGCAAACCCTATTTCACGCTGTCGCTCGAAGGCTACAGTCCGCTCGTGGTGCTGGAAGAGTCCGGGCAGGACATGGCCGCTGACACCTATGGACAGGTTTCCCAAATTATCGATATGGCCCACGTCAACTTGTTGGGCCGATATATCGTCAAGGCGCAGCAAGATTTTGCCCGGGACAAAAGCTACAACAAGAAATCGAAATATGCCTCTCCCGAGATCCAGGCCGACGTCGAGTTCTACAATGACCAGGCGGCGGTTTACGCGGTGAAACACGCGCTCGTCGGGGTCGCGCAAGGCGCGCATTCCGGTAACCAGGATTGCGTGATGCGTTACTACTTCGCGAAATTCTACGAAGGGAAGGGCGGCTCGGGAAAGACGTTCTACAAGGTCACCCCCGGCAGCGAGCGCATCGGAAAGCAGCTGTGCCGCTCCGCCGCCGGAACCGGCGTCAACGCACCGAAACCACCCAATCTACCCCAATCGCGCTACGGCAACGCCGCGGACGACGCAGGAAACTGCTTCGAGCAAATCTGCCCGAACGACGCGATCCCGCCAAGGACGGTCAAGGACTGAAGCGCATTGAAAACCGCCGGCTGCTGGCATCTCACCGAAACATATCCGGAGCTCTACGAAACATATCTTGGGCTCCCCGAAACGTATCCGGGGCTCTCCGAAAGGCTCCCGGCCTGCGGCGAACGCTTGCCGGGGCCCTACGAATGTCATCCCGGGCCGTCCGAAAGGTATCCGGCGTGCTCCGAAACGTATCAGGGGCTTCACGAACCGATCCGGACCGTTCCAACCCTTACAAAACGTTGCCGGAGCTGCCGCGCATGACTTTTTCTCTTCTTCCTCGCGCCCGGAACGTTTTTTTAGTCAAAGGAGTGCACCTATGAAAAAGGGCAAACATCGTCACCGCTGGGAACACGTATGAGCGACACGTCCGCCGTGCCTGAATCCCACGAAGAAGGTGGTCCCTTGAAAGGCTTTTGGGATCACCTCCAAGATCTTCGCAAAGCAATCATCCGATCTGCGATTGCTGTGGGTGTGGCCTTGATGCTGTGCCTCATGGTTGCGGACAAACTTGTTGCCCTGATCGAATACCCGCTGCGCAAAATCGATCTCTTTGAAAAGCCCAGGCCGACGGTGAGTTTCCAGCTGGGCGAAAATCGGTTGGGACCCTATCCCGTCTCGCGCGAACAATTCTCCGGCCTGCCGCCCGGGACC
>JAYTWC010000630.1:0-2784 GCA_043743635.1 Verrucomicrobiota bacterium
AAGGCCCGCAATCTCGAAGTCCTTTTCTGCTACGAATCCGTGGACGAATACGTGATGAACAACGTCCGCGAGTTCGACAGCAAGAAGCTCACCGCCGCCGACCATGCCGATGTTAAACTTGCCGATCTTCCTAAACCGCCCGAAGGCTCGCTTAGCGACGAAGAGATCAAAACGCTCGCTGAATGGCTCAAGAAAACGCTCGGTGACCGCGTCACCGAAGTGAAGGCGAGCGACCGGCTCGTCGATTCGCCCGCACTCGCGCTCAACGCCGACAAGTTCATGTCGCCCCACATGCGTCGCATGATGAAGGCCATGAACAAAGACAGCGCCGAGTCACCGCTCCGCGTGAATCTCGAAATCAACCCTCGTCACACCGTCATCAAACGCCTCTCTGCCGCACAGACCGCGTCGCCCGAAAAAGCCACCCTCGTCGCTGAGCAAATCCTCGACAACGCACTGATTTCCGCCGGCCTTCTGGACGATGCGACCAAGATGGTTTCCCGCATCTACAAGCTGCTCGAAACAGTCTGACCGAGCAACGTTTTGACTTAACCTCAAGCCGACAATAGGCCACACGCCTTTGTCGGCTTTTTTATTGTTAATTAACATGTTGGCTCACTAGCCATATTTTAAACTTGAAGTATGGCTCGTGAACCATACTTTCAGCCTCGTTATGAAAATGACGATGCACATCGACGAGGAGGTTTTGGAGCGGGTCATGAAAATCACCGGCGCAAAAACCAAGCGCGAGGCCGTCGAGATCGCTCTCAACGACATGGCCCGCCGCCACAAGATGAAGGAGCTATTCAAAGCCGGCCTCGGCATGACACCGGAGGAGCTCAAGGCCGAGTTCGCTCCGACCGCAGCCGACTACTTGGACAGTCACGGCCTCCCGTTGCCACCGCTACCCGCTGTAGCTGAAGAACAGGCACCTTATGGCAAGCCTCCTTCTGCCGGACAGTAACTTTTACATCAACTGCGCCCGCACCGGGCTCGATCCCTTCGACGAGCTCGGTGTTTTCGCAAACACAATGGATTTTGCCACCTGTGGCATGGTTATGCTTGAGGTCATCCGTGGCCGCAGCAACCCCCACGTCATGCATCGTTTTCAGGAACGGTTCTCTGTGATGATTTTCATCCCCACGACCAACCAGATCTGGGAACGCGCCGCGCAACTCGCCTGGGCCCTTGATCGCCAAGGCCTTGTGATCCCCGCGCAAGATATCTTGATCGCCGCCCACGCGCTCCAAGCCGAAGCCACCGTCCTCACCCACGATGCCCATTTCAGCTCCATTCCCGGTCTTCGCGTCATCGATCACCTCCAGTAAAATAGTCCAAGGGGCCGCCCCATATTCAACGTATCACTCAGCATGAATGACCAGGACCCACTCTCCCCCTTGCTCAAAACATGGCGCTACGAACCACCCGCGGCACTCAACTTCAATCGCGGCGTCTGGTCACGCCTGGAGACGGCCAAAACGGAAACGACTAAACGCCTCCAATTCAGCCAACTCCTTGCCTTCCCTGCCACCACCACTCGCTGGGCCATACCGCTGGCAGCTAGCTTCGTCCTTCTTTTATCCCTGGCGACAGGTTCTGGCGTGGCGCTAGCCTATGACTCGATGACCCGCGACAACCGAATGGCCACGGAATACGCGCGCTCCATCGATCCGTTGCAAATGGCGATGGCACAAAAACCATCACACTCGCATCCATGAAACACTGGGTTTGGCTTCTCGGATTGGCACTCGTCGCCGCGATCGCTGCATTTACGGTCACGCGGCACCGCCTAGACCACTGCATGCCAGACGAGATGACTTGGCTTCGTGAAGAATTTTCCCTCACGCCAGCTCAAGTCGTCGCTATCGAACAACTCAACACCGCCTACGAGCCCGTGTGCGCCGACCACTGCCAGCGCATCAGTGCCGCCCGGCGACGACTCCACGATCTCGAAACCACTTCCAACCCGCCCCCCGAACCGACCGAACTCACCGCGGCCAAAACCAACTGGCAAGCCCTTTGCGATGAATGCACCGTCGCCACCCGCGCCCATCTCGAGGCGGTCGCCGCACAGATGTCACCGAACCAAGGCAAACGCTACCTTGATCTCGTCGGCCCCAAACTCACCCAGCGCAATCCCGGCAAACCCTTCGGTCTCCGATGATGCCAACAGAGGCCGACCTCGATTCCGATGACATGCGAGCGCTCCAAAACGGCGAAGACCGGGCGCTCGACCGCTTGATGACCCGTTGGCAAAACCCGCTACGCAGCTTTCTCTTTCGCCACACGCAAAACGAGGCCGTCGCCCTCGATCTCGCTCAAGAAACCTTCGTCCGCGTTTACCAAGCCCGTGCCCGCTTCCGCGCCGACGCCCGATTTTCAACCTGGCTCTTTGCCATCGCCTTCAACCTAGCCCGTGACAATACCCGACGTCAGTATCGACATCCGACCGAGTCACTCGACGCCACAAACGAGCCAATCGACAGTCACCACGCATTCGCCTCCGCCGAAGAACAGGAGCGCACCACCGCCGTCCGCGCCGCCATCGCCGATCTGCCAGATGATCTACGTGCCGCCGTCCTACTTTTTGAATACGAAGGGCACTCGCACGCCGAAATCGCCACCATCATCGGCGCCTCTACCAAAGCCGTAGAAACACGGCTTTATCGTGCACGCCAGCAACTTAAAAAAGCACTCGTCCGTTACATCGGGAAATAATCGTCGCTCAAACGGCACGTTTGTAACATTGCGGTGACACACCCGTTTTTTGTCGTTTCGGACCGC
>JAYTWC010000631.1:0-6145 GCA_043743635.1 Verrucomicrobiota bacterium
AGTCAGGTTCGCTACGTTTTCGACGAAGCGCGTAAGATTGGTTTCAAAAAAGTTTTCATCGAAACCCGTATTCGGCAGGCCGGCCAGTAATAAATCGGCACCTCGCACGTAATACCTACAACAACGCTCTAATCCTTTAACCCTCTCTACCCATGGCCGGTGGCGGTGCAGCCCAAACTTCTTCAGGCAGAAAAAAAGCCAACATTCAGATCATTCCCTTGATCGATGTTATTTTTTTCCTGCTCGCGACCTTCGTTCTTTTCACACTTTCTCTTAATAAGATCGTGTCGGTGCCGGTGGAATTGCCCGTTGCTGCGCCACCAAGACCAGTTGAAGTTCAGCCCGACAACGCCCCTGTTATTTTACAGGTGACTGATGCCGGTATCTATTGGGATAAAGATTTGATCACAGAACGTGAATTACCTCCCCGCCTTCAGAATTTTGTTCAACAGATGAGAATGAAGAATAAGGAGCCACGTCTTCTTTTGGCCGGTGATAATCGTGCCAAATTTGGTCCCACGGTTTCCGCTCTTGATGAAGTGCGTAAGTCAGGAATCACCCAAGTCTCAATCGAGACGGTTTTCCGCGATACAGGTAAATAACCTCGACACCTACGCACCATGCGCCGCGATTTAATTATTGGTCTAATTTGTTCGGTCCTCATCCATGCCGGTCTCGGTTTGGGTGGTGAACTGAAATTCAACTGGGGCACGAAGAAGGTCGTAAAGAACGTGGAAGCTCCGGCCATCCAGATTGAAATGCCCAAGATGGAGCCTGAACCTCCAGAGCCGACCGATCAAGCTGAAGCCTCGAGTGAGTCCGCTTCGATTGCTCCTCCCAGCGTCGCTGACGTCCCTGGCGTTGTAAATCTTGATTCGTTTGTACAACCGGTCCAACCGCCGCCACCGCCAAAAGCGGGTATCACCATGACCGTCCCGAAAAACACGGGCCCGGTTGCCACCAAAGGCCTGACAGACGTGTTCGACCTTAAGAATCTTGATCAACAGCCCATGCCGCGTCTTCGTGCGCAACCGGTATATCCGTTTGAAATGAAACGTCAGGGCGTCAGCGCTGAAGTCCTGATTGAATTTATTTGTGACGCGAGTGGTGAAGTTCGCGATGCCCGCGTGGTGAAATCGGATAACACCGCTTTTGATTCCGCCGCGCTTGAAGCCATCTATAAATGGAAGTTTCGCCCTGGTAAAAAGGGTGGTCGCGCCGTTAACGCCCGCATGCAACAGCCCTTCGTATTCAGCATTGCTGACGAATAATTTAGCCCGCCATGCTTAACCCTTTCAAATCCCTCCATCGCAGCGGTGTAG
This sequence comes from Verrucomicrobiota bacterium, assembly GCA_043743635.1. Taxonomy (GTDB): domain Bacteria; phylum Verrucomicrobiota; class Verrucomicrobiia; order Opitutales; family Opitutaceae; genus JADKHC01. The sequence continues at coordinate 1,323 of JAYTWC010000631.1, forward strand.
TTCTCCTCGCCGCCACCGTTTTGACTCTGGGTGCTTCGGCTGCCCAGGTCGATAATCCTCCCGAAGTATCGGAGAAAACTCAGGCTGGTATCGCACCGCTTTCTACTTTGGTTGACGCCAAAAAATGGGACGAAGCGGTCGCCATGATCGACGCCTTGATTAAAAAGGTTGATCCGAAGTCTTACGACTGTGCTTTCCTCAGTGGTTTCAAAGCCCAGATATTGGGTAGCAAAGGTGATTATGGTGCGGCGATTGATCCCCTTGAGACGATGCTGCGCATCGGTGATGAACAAGGTTTGTTCCGCTTTGCGCGGGCATTGGTCATGAGTGAGCAGGAAGCCATTAGCAATCTTGCGTCCCTCTACATGCAAGACGCGTCGATACCGGGCAAAACGATCGAGCAGCAACGGGCCTCCTACGCAAGAGCTCATGTGCTTGGTCAGCGTCTTGCCAATGTTAAAAAGCCGACGATTGAAGGCCAGACGATGTGGGCGCGCATCTTGTATAGCGAAGCCACGATCGATCAGTCTAAGATCGATATGACTTTAATGAAGGAGGCTGCGGTTGAAGCGGAAAAAGCTCTTTATTTGACGATCAAGCCAAAGGAAGAAAATTACACGCTCTGGCTCGCTGCGCTTCAGCAGCTGGGCGACAACGCTCGTTGCTCTGAACTCTTGGAATTGTTGGTACAGAAATTCCCCAACAATAAATCCTACTGGCCGCTCTTGTTTAACACCTACGTTGCGATGCAGGGTAGTGGTGACAAGACCGTCGACCTCAGTGCCGTGATCGCTCTGGAACGGGCTCAAGCCTCCGGTCAGATGGTTACGAACAAAGACAATTTCATGTTGGCTGGTTTGTATTACAACATTCAGCAATATGTTTTTGCCGCTGAGCTTTTGGAAAAAGGTCTGCGTAACGGTAAGATTGATTCTGATCAGAAGAATTGGGAGCTCCTCGCTGCATGTTACCAGCAGATGGGTAAAGAAGCCCGTGCGATTGAAGTCTTCATCGAAGCAATCAGTCGTTTCCCCAAGTCGTCCAACCTCGAGCTGCAAGTCGGTCAGATCTTTTATAACAACGAGAAACACGACCAAGCGTATGAGCATCTCAAGAATGCAGTTTTGAAGGGCTTGGATAAACCAGCACAGACGATGGTGCTTCTCTCTTACCTTTCGCTTGAAGCCAAGCGCCTCGATGATGCGTTGTCTTGGGCCGAAAAAGCGCTCAAAGCGGATCCAAAGTCTAAAGATGCTCAGAACACGATTAAGATCGTCAAAGAGTCGATGACTGAGCGCGATAATTTCTTAAAGAGCAAAAAATAAACTACATCTTCCCTCACTCACATGAAAAAACTTTACTTCATCGTCCCGGTGATTGGCGTTCTGATTTTTGGCGCTTTCTACTGGAACTTTAGTTCTGAAATTGAGCAACGCGAACATGATAAAAAGGAAGCTGTTCGTATTGAGCGCGAAACGAAGCAAAAAGCCGATCTCGAGGCCAAGAAAAAGGCAATTGAGGAAGCGATTACCCTCCAGGAAAAGCGCAAGGTTGAAAAAGCCGAGCGTGAGAAGCGCGCCGAGGAAGAAAAGCAGGTCCAGCTTGAGCTCAAAGATGCTGCTGATAAAGCCCGCGATGAGCGCGACAAGGTTCTCCGTACTGTCGACCGTTTGAACAACGAAATCAAAACCGAGGAAGCCGCTCTTAAGAAGATTGCAGTTGAAAAGTCGACCCTCGCAGCTGACGACGAATTCTTGCAGAAATACGTGAAACTCGCTGAGACAAATAAGGCTTCTTTGGAAGAAATTTTGGTCAAGATCGATAAAATCGACAAGGAAGCAGCGATCGCACTAGCTCAGTCCGCCAAGAACAAACCCAAGTCCTGATTTTCAACCACCCCGGAATTTTGCCGATATGAACCGTTTCTACATTATTGTGCCAGTCGTACTGATGGCTCTCTTTATCTGGGTTGAGCGGGACGCCGCCCAAGAGACTCGTCTCAAAGAAGAGCGGACGATCGCCGCCGAAGTGAAGCGTAAAGAAGATGAGGCCTCCAAGAAGCGCGAGCTTGAGGACAAGGCCAAGGTTGACGCCGAAAAGCGCAACGTTGAGCGTCTCAAGGAAGAAAAAGAGCGCGACGAAAAGAAGAAAAAGGATTACGCCGAGAAGATTCAGAAGCTTAAGGACGACGTGAAGCGTTATACCGATGATGTCGACCTTAACACTAAGAAGGTCGCACTGCTTGAGAAGGATCTCGCCGAAAAGCGTGAGCTTCATGAGCGCGAAAATCGTGCCGTGTTTGAATTTGCTAAGAAGGTTGAACTTTCCAAGAAGCTACGTCGCGACGCAGAACTAGAGGTTCAGCGTTACAACGAAATTCTTGCTCGCCGCGCGAGCGAAAGTATCTTGGCGAATCCACCTGCATCTTTGATTCCTGCTAAGTAAGTATTCAGAGATTTTGTTTGCCGCCGGGGTCAAGGGCTCCTTGTCTCGGCGGCTCTTCATTTAGAAAGCAAAGAATCGGGGCGTAGCTTAGCCTGGTAGAGCGCTACGTTCGGGACGTAGAGGTCGCGAGTTCGAATCTCGCCGCCCCGACCATTGCTTAAGATCTAAAAGACGTGGAGGATCAGACAACGAACGGATTAAATCGCCGTTCGTTTTTTATTGTCGTGAGTGGACCGTGTCCCGGCGCCACGACGGTGTTTTCAGGTAGCTGGTCGAGCAGACGCCGGAGGTTTGTGGCGAGTTTTTGACGGCAGAAAAAAGCCGCCCCGGTTGAACCAGCAAATAGCGTGTCGCCTGAGATAAGTAGCGGTGCTGAAGACGGTGCGCCCGGCACGGTTACAACATAGCAGTTGTGTGATTCACAATGGCCGGGGGTTTTCAGCGCCTGGACTTCGAGGCGGCCGAAGGTGAGGCGTGCGCCTTCGCCGAGCGCGACGGCTCCTTGGATGCATTTTCCTTCAGGGCAAAAGACCGGAATGTTGCCCTCGTTTGCGAGCAGGTCGCTTAGTCCGCCGACGTGTTCAGTTTCGCCATGGGTGATGAAAATTGCCTCTGGTTTTTTGATCGATTTGGGCCAGACGCGGCGGAGTTGGAAATAATCTGTGCCGGTGTCGAAGAGAAGGCCGGTCGATTGGCAGCAATCAGCGACGATGTAGGCATTGGCTACGCCGATGCCGTGGGGAAATCGAAGCGGATAGAGGCAGAACGGGAGGCCGGCGATTTCGGGGAGCGGGTAACGGCATTGGGCGACTGCACTGAGGCCTGTTTCGTTGAGGTCCAAAGCGGTTGCGAGGCGGCGGATTTCATCGGGGGTTAGGTCGTAGCGGTAGTCGACGGCGTCGCGAATTTTTTCGATGGGCACCGAAGAGCGCTCGGCGAGAGCTTGGTCGGTGAGGCTGACGTGGCGCATGGCTTTTTCCAGGATGTCGCCGAGTTCGTCTTCAAGGGGTGCGTATTCGATGACCACGCCCTATTGTACATGTAATATGCTCCGTAAAAAAGTTTTTGTTTTTTGGCGGGCATTCGCCAGCGTCGTCGGATGGATTCGCAACAACAGGAAGTTCTCGATATTTTCAAGCGCACGAAGGCACTTCTGCAGGGGCATTTCGTGCTTCGTTCCGGGCTGCACAGCGGGCATTATTTTCAATGCGCGCAGGTGTGCCAGGATATGGCGGCGGTTTCGCGGTTGTCGGAATTGTTGTGTGCGAAACTGAAGCTCTTGAAATTTAAAACGGTGCTCGCTCCGGCGATGGGGGGACTCGTGATCGGGCAGGAAGTCGCCCGTCAGACGAACTCGCGTTACATTTTCGCCGAGAAGGAAAATAATATTTTGGTTCTGCGTCGTGGTTTTAAGTTTGAGCCAGGTGAACCGGTGCTGATCGTCGAGGACGTGGTAACGCGCGGTGGTCGTGTGCTGGAGTGTCTGGACATCGTGCGCAAGGCCGGTGGTTTGCCGGTGGGGCTGGCGATGCTCGTGGATCGCAGTGCTGGTTCGGCACGGTTTGATGTGCCGGCGATATCGTTGCTGGAGCTGAGCTTTCCGACGTATGCAGCTGATCAAGTGCCGGAGTCGTTGGCGAAGATTCCGGTGGAGAAACCGGGAAGTTGAGCGGATTTATTTCGTTACAACGAGGTAGCGGTAGAGGCCACGGTTGTAGATGAAGAAAAGGTTGCGGCCGGGTTGCAGGAGTTGGCGCGCGGTGTCGACGTCAGGCACCGGTTGACGGTTTATTTCTAGAATTACCATGCCTTGCACGAGGCGGTCGAAGTACGGCGAACCGGGGGTGATGGCCGTGATGACGAGGCCATCGATTCTTTCGTGAATGGCAAGACGGCGGCGGAGTTCGTCGGTAAGCGGGGCGATTTCCACGCCGGCAATCAGTTCATTTTGGGCGTTGTCGTCAGTTAGGCGGCCGATTTTTGCGTTGAGCGTTTGCTCTTTTCCGTCGCGGACGAAGCGGATGACGATCTCGGTGTCAGGTGGGATTTGGGAAACGAGCAGGCGCAGGTCTTGGACGCTGGTCACGGTTCTGTTGTCGATGGAGAGGATGACATCGGAACGTTTAAGGCCAGCTTTGTCGGCCGGGCTGGCGGGTGTGATGTTGGTGATAGCGACAGTTTTGGAGGCGATGGGTTCGACGGAGATGCCGAGGTAGCCGCGGGTGACAGAGCCGGTTTCGGCGAGGCTGGTCATGACGCTGGCGGCGAGATTGATCGGGATGGCGAGGCCGATGCCGATGTTGCCACGTGTGGTAGAGACGATGGCGCTGTTGATGCCGATGAGGCGGCCTTTGGCGTCGACGAGTGCACCGCCGGAG
>JAYTWC010000632.1:0-1952 GCA_043743635.1 Verrucomicrobiota bacterium
GCGAAAAACGCTCGTTCGCATAAGGGCAACACCCTAGATCGACACCGGGAACCTGCTCATTTAGTTCAATCCGCACGTTCTGCATTTAAGCCCACCGAATGGGCGTCGATAAGGCCAAGATGAACATCTCTTCCTCTGTCAATCTCTCGCAGGTCGGTGCAGCGGACCCACAAGGCGCCAACGTTCGTCAAGACTACGGGGTCGCCGTCGCCATAAAAGTCCATGACCAGGTGAAACAAGAGGGCGATGCGATCACGAAACTCATTGATTCAGTCCCTGCTCCCAGCACCGACGAATCCCGAGGCAAGAATCTTTCCACGTACGCCTGAAAACCGGCCAACCACCGGTAACGTTAGCTCCATTTCGAATTAGCCACGTTGTGGCATAAGTGAAGGTTCTTCCAGCTGACCAGCCTCAAAGAATCGGCTTAATTTCCTGCGTAAACTCACGCGTGCCCGCACAAGCCGCGATTCAACACCCTTTTCAGAGCAACCTACAATCGAGGCAATCTCACGATAAGAAAGCCCTTCGTACTCGAAAAGAAGCAACGTCGTACGTAACTCGTGTGAGAGTTCAGAAATCGCAACTTGGAGCGCCTCGATCCGTTCGTTTTTCTGCGCCAAGAGATCAGGTGCACACCGAGGGCATACGAGCTTTTCGTGGCGGGTCGCTTTATCAGCCGTGAGCTCATCAAGCGAAACCGTCGGATGTCGTCCAAACCAGCGGTATTGATTTCGGCAGAGATTCGCCGCGATGGTAAAAATCCAGGCCGAAAAGGTCGAATCTGCCCGAAATCGTTCTCGGTGCAGATACACGCGCACAAAAGTTTCCTGCACCAGATCGCGGGCCGTGGCCTCGTTTTGCACATAACGAAAAATGAAGCCCAGTAGCGAACCTTCCCACAGCACCATCAACTCATTGAGAGCATCGTGCTGACCCGCCACGAGGGCTCGCATGAGTCCAGCGCTTTTGTCATCATTGGGCCGCATAGCGCAGATTATTTAGGCGGCCCGCCTGGTTCCTGAACCGTGGTGCACTTTCCAGTCCCGATCAGCTCCAAATAGGCTTTCCGCTGCGGCGGCGTCAGTTCAGCCAAAACGGCATCCACGAGTTTCGCCGCTGAATCACGGCATGCCTGATCCAATTCCGAAGCCTTCGCCGAATCGTGATTACAAGCGCATGCCGCCTTCAACCCGTTCATCGTCGGACAATACTTTAAATGCCGCTCACGCACCCGCTCACTTTGCTCCGGCGTGAGCGCGAGCTTGTGACTCAGCCATTTCATCTCGCAGTCGAATTTTTGATTTTCCGGCCGGGCCATCATAAACACCCCATAAGCCCCAGCACCGGTCACACAGGCCAGAATCAAAACAATTAAAAATCGCTTCATCGACCGTTCATTTATCTGACGGATGGCTCAAGCAAAGCCAGATAACGCGCCGACATTTCCGTATCAATCCGCACGGCGTTCTGCTGGGTTCGCAACTCCGCACAACCAAGCCCCACCAACAAACCGACGATAACTACCGCCGCGATCACCTGCGGACGGGCAAAACGCACATCGAGCTCATGCAGACGCAGCGCCAGTCCATCGAACCAGCTTGCGCGCCCGTTCACCAATTCTATGCGCCGCCAAACCGGGTCGATCAACCTCCCGTCAGGAGCGGGCACATCATCCCACTCACGCAGGAAATGGTCGAAATTATCGGGTTTAGATTTCATAGGAAAACGAACAACAAGCTACCCCTAAAAACCCGGGCGGCGCGGCGGCAAGCCGCCCACGACGCCCGGCAGAGAACAAGTGCTTATTTCTTCGTTTCAGCATTCGGACAGGACTTGGCGTCCTTATCCTTGCATTCCTTGCCTTCCTTCGCACAGGTAGCTTTTTCTTCTTTTGAGCAGGCGGCCTTATCTTTGTCGGCACCCTTCATTTCTTTGCAGGTGCACGCGGC
>JAYTWC010000633.1:0-6730 GCA_043743635.1 Verrucomicrobiota bacterium
CCGCGGCATTCCATGTAACCGCGATTGAGCGGGCGCGAAGTGGCCATGAGTTCGCGTTCGTCGAGGAGCTTGATGACCGTGAGGTCGTCGGCGATGAGCGAGTGGCCGCGTTCAATCAAAGCGAGGGCGCATTCGCTTTTGCCGACGCCGCTGGAACCGCGGAGCATCACGCCGATGCCACGAATATCGAGCATGGTGGCATGTTCGGTGGTTGAGGGGGCGAACTCGTTGTCGATGCACAGCGTGGCGAGGTTCACGTAGTTCATCGTGATCATCGGCGTGCGGAAAATGGGTAGATCACGCTCGCGGGCGACGGCAAGCATAGCGTGCGTGGGGTTGAAATTGCGCGTTAGGACGAGGCAGGGGATCTGGCGATTGGCCATCGCGTTCATGATCTCGATCTGCTTGTCCTGCGGCAGCATCTTGAAGTAGGTCATTTCGGCCGCACCCAGAACTTGGATACGTTTATTCGCGAAATATTTGAAGAAACCGGTCAGCGCAAGCGAAGGGCGGTTGATGCTGCCTTCTCGGATCATGCGGTGCATGCCTTTCTCGCCGGTGAGCTGCTCCATCTTGAGCTTTTCGCGGTAGGTTTCAAAGAAATGGGCAACGGAAATGCCTTGGATGGCTTTGGGCATGGGGTTATGTTCGGTTTAAAGTGACGGTGCTCGGGGCGGGCGTTACATGTTGAAGTCGTGGCCGAGGTAGAATTCACGGGCCTGTGGATCGCTGATGAGGAACTCGCTGGTGCCTTCGGTCAGGACTTTTCCGCGGTGAATGATGTAGCCGCGGTCGACGATGCTGAGGGTTTCGCGAACCTGGTGGTCGGTGATCAGAACGCCGATGCCGCGGCCTTTTAGGGCGAGGACGATCTTCTGAACATCGGCAACGGAGATCGGGTCGACACCGGCAAAAGGTTCGTCGAGGAGGAGAAATTTAGGGTTGGTGACGAGCGCGCGGGCGATTTCGAGGCGACGGCGTTCGCCGCCGGAAAGCGTATAGGCTTTTTGTTTGGCGACGTGCGTGAGGTTGAGTTCAGCGAGGTGTTGCGCGACACGGGCGGCGCGATCGCGGCGTGGAAGGTCGATCGTCTCAACGATGGCGAGGATGTTTTCCTCGGTGGTGAGTTTGCGGAAGGTGGATGGTTCCTGTGGCAGGTAGCCGACGCCGAGGCGGGCGCGCTCATGCATGCGGAGCTTGGTGGCGTCGCGGCCGTTGATAAGGACGTGGCCCTTGGTGGCGGGCACAAGGCCGACGATCATGTAGAACGTGGTGGTCTTGCCGGCGCCGTTAGGCCCGAGCAGGCCGACGATTTCGCCTGCCTTCACGTGCATGTCGACGCCGTTGACAACGGAGCGCTCTCCGTAGGTTTTAACCAAGCCGGTGGTTCGGATCTCGGAGGCGACAATGGCGGTGGTGGCTGGTGTGCTCACCGGCGCAGGCGAGCGCTTATTAATAGAATCGCTCATTTGGCAGAGGCTGGAATCGGTGCCGAGTTAGTGGCGGGCGATAGTTCGGCTTTGGGCGTGGGTGCGTTTTTGTCGTAGCCGAGATTCTTGATGGCAGGGAGCGTGACGTGGACATTGGAGGACCGCACGCGTCGTTCACCGCGGAACATTTCGATGATGTCGCCGGTGGCAACGGTGCCGTTGCTGTGATCGAAAACGACCGGGCTTTCCATGAGGATGATTTTGTCTTCCCGTGGGTAGACCTCGGCGCGGCCGCAATTGGCCTCACGGTCGCCTTGAACGATGTTCACTTTACCGGTGGCGATGAGGAATTTGAATTTGTCGATGGTGCCGATGGTGGCGGTTTTGTCGCCGATGCGCTCGGCGCGGATCTCAAGGCGGTCGCAGGTGAGCTTGATTTCGTTGCCGGTGACGGTGACGTTGCCGGTGAAGATGGCGTGTGTTTCGGTACTCTCGGGATTGGTCCACATCTCGAGCGAGGTGCTCGTGATTTCGGTGGGCGGTGGTTCGTCAGCGGCGCGGAGGTGCGGCGTGGCGAGCACGAGTGCGGTGAGGAGGGCAAAGGAAGGCAAGCGGAGGAGGTTCATTTGAGCATATCCTTCATTTGAATGCGGAAGGTGACGTGAACATTTTTCTCGATCAGAATCTTTCGCTCCGAGCGGTCGTAGGTCCATTTTTCGCCGGTGACGTCGAGGTTTTTGCGTATTAGGCGGACGGCGTCATTGCCCTGAACTTTGACTTTCTTTTCGTTGATGAAAACGGTCGCGTTCGGAGCGAGGAGCGTGGAGTCGATATCGCCCGTTTCACTTTCGAGGAACGTCGTGTATTGCATGCCGACGAGGTCGATTTGGTTGTCGTTGACGTAGTGGGCCTCGCTGCCGCGGAGCAGGCTGGAGCGAAAACCTTGATCGGAGAGCACGGAAAGTTTGAAGTTGGTGATGGGCGCGTCGGCTTTGACGCCATGGTCGGCGGCGATGCCGAGCAACGGGCAGAGAGCAAAGAGAAAATAGGGAAGCAGGTGCTTCATGGTTCGAACGTCAGACCTTTGGCGGAGGCAATTTGTTCGCAGATTTCGCGCACGGCGCCAAAACCGCCAGCGCGCGTGGTGACGTGGTCGGCGGCGGCAAGGACGTTGGGCATGGCATTCGGGACAGCGATGCCGAGGCCGGCCCAGGTGATGGCGGAGACGTCGATGGTGTCATCCCCGATATAGGCGCACTGATCGGCGGTGAGGCTGAGCTTTGCGGCGAGCTCTTGAAGGGCGGCTCCTTTGTCCACGCGGCCTTGAACGACGTGGGCGATTTTTAATTCTTTGGCGCGGGCGGTGGTAGAGCCGGAGGCGCGGCCGGAAATCCACGCGACGTGCACGCCGGCACGGGTGAGACGAACCAAGCCAAACCCATCAAGAATGGAGAACTGTTTCGACTCGGTGCCGTCGGAAGCGATGATGATGCGGCCGTCGGTGAGTACGCCATCGACGTCCATCGCGAGGAGGGCGATTTTTGCCCAGGCAGATTTAGAAGGGGTGTTGCTTTTAAACATGCGAATTAGCCCATCCATGCGGTTATGCGGTCGATGATCGAGTCGCGGGTGGGGCGGTAGGCGTGTTCGAGCTCGGGCGCGAAGGGCACGGGTAAATCGAGCGAGGCGATGCGGAGCGGTGGAGCCTCGAGCGAGAAGAAAAGTTCTTCGGTTAGCTGTGCGACAAGTTCGGCACCGAAACCGTGGGTGCGGCGGCCTTCGTGGAGCACGATAAGGCGGTGAGTGCGGGCGAGAGAAGCGCGAAGGGCGTCGAGCGGCAGCGGTGAAAGGCAGCGCAGATCGAAAAGATCGAAGGTGCGTTCGTATTCACTCGTCAAATACTCACAAGCCTCCGAAGCGAGGTGAACCATTTCGCCGTAGGTAACGACGGTGGCGAAATCGCCGCTGCGGAGGAGTCGCGGTTGCCAGACGTTGCGGTAGTTCGGGTCCCACGACACAGGGCTCTTGCCGCGACGGTAGAGGCCCTTGTGTTCGAAAAGAATGACGGGGTTGTTGTCTTCGTAAGCGGCGAGCAGAGCGTTGAAGGCGTCTTGCGGCGTGCTCGGGTAGAGCGCCTTGATGCCGGGCATCGAGAGGAAAAACGATTCGAGTTCCTGCGAGTGAAACGAACCAAAGGTCAGGCCACCACCGCAGGGCAGACGCAGAACGAGTGGTACAGCGGCACCGGAGCGGAAATGGAAGGTGGCGGCGTTTTGGGTGATCTGTGTAATGGCCTCAGTTGAAAAATCGGCAAACTGGAATTCCTCGATCGGGCGGTGGCCGTTTAGGGCGAGGCCGATGGCGTAACCGGTGCAGGCGCTTTCGGCGAGCGGTGTATTCAGAATGCGGGTACGACCGAAGTCCTTGTATAGACCGTCGGTGACCTTAAAGGCGCCGCCGTAGGTTGCGATGTCCTGGCCGAGAACGAGGGATTCAGGGTGCTCGGAAAGGATCTTGCGCAGGGCGTGGTTGAGCGCCTGTGCCATGTTGAGTGATTCGGCAGCATCGATGGATGGTTTCCAGGCGATGGGCGAGGCAGGTGCGTAAAGGTCTTGTTCCATGCCCTCGGGGCTGGGTCGCGCGACGGCGAGGGAGGTTTTCACGCAGGCTTCGAGGAAGGTTGAAAGCTCCGCGTCAATATTCGCGAGGGCGTTGGCGTGGCCGGAAGCGACGAGCTGGGCGCGCAGTTTTGGGAGCTGGTCGCGCGCGACGATGGCATCCTGTTCGCCCGGTTGGAGGTAGTCGCAGGTGTCGTAGGCGGCGTGGCCGCGCAGGCGGAGGACGCGGGCTTCGATGAGCATCGGGCGCGACGTGGTGCGGACTTTGTCGATGGCGGTGGCGAGTGTTTTGGCGGTGGCGAGAACGTCGGAGGTGTCGATCGACAGGCCCTCGATGCCGTAGCTGGCGGCGCGTTGCCAGAGTTCAACGTTGGTGAATTGTTCGCGGGCGGGCGTCGAGTAGGCGTAGCCGTTGTTCTCGATGATGAAGACGATCGGAAGCGAGAGCAGGCTGGCGAGGTTGAGTGATTCGTGAATGTCGCCCGTGCTGGAGCCGCCGTCACCGAACAAGGCGAAACCGACAGCTGGGCGGCCGTGACGGCGTTGGGAATCGGTGGAGCCGATTACCGTCGAGAGCATCGCTCCGAGATGACTGATCATCGGCAGCGAACGATTTTTTGGGTCGCCGTGGTGGATGTTTCCCTCTCGCGCCTTGGTGGGGCTGTGGGCGTTGGCAAAATACTGGTTGAGATGGTCGCAGAGATGGTTGCTCCAGATGAGGTGGCCGCCGAGGTCGCGGTGGGTGAAGCTAACGACGTCGGTGGATTTGTCGGCGAGGAGAGCGAGGGGGACGATGAGACTCTCGTTGCCCTGACCGCCCGTGACCGTGCCCTTGATCAGGCCTTGGCGAAAAAGCTCCAGGATGCGGTTGTCGGCTAGACGTGCGAGTTGCATCCACGCGTAGATGCGCAGGAGGGCGGCGTCAGGAGTCTGGGCGAGCTCGGCTGCGCGCAGATCGTGTTGGTTAAGAATGGCGGGAGGATTTGGGAAAGCCATGTCCGCGAAGAAAGTGAGCGGGGGATGCGAGGTGCGCAAGCGAGAGATTTGTCTTCGTTTTGAATCAAAACCCACGGCCGAGGCAGCTCAAAACTCCAGCGAACCGCCGGGTTCGAGAACCCGGACGGCGTGGCCTCGGCTGGCGGCCTGGTCAACGAAGGTCTTCGGATCGACGCGGATCTTGTCGCTCGTGTTGTAGTGCATGGGAACGGAGAGCTTGGGCGTGAGAAAATCGAGGGCGTCAACGGCATCGTCGATGCCCATCGTGTACCAGTCGCCGATTGGCAGGAGAGCGAGATCGAGGCCCGGGCGGCTGATCAGACGCATGTCGGAAAAGAGCGCGGTGTCACCGGCGAAGTAGATGTTTTTGTTTGCGGCCGAGATGAGGAAGCCGCCGGGTTCGCCGAGCGGCAGGTTGCGGCCGCTGCCGAGTTCGAGTGCGGAGCTGTGGATGGCGGGCGTCAGTTTAACGCGGCCGAAGGGTTGGGCGGCACTGCCGCCGTGGCAAAGGTCGATGGTTGCGGCGCCTTGGGCGGCGAAATACTCAGCGAGCTCGTACGGTGCGATGATCGGGGCGTGGTTGGTGCGTGCGATTTCGAGAGCGTCGCCCATGTGGTCCTCGTGCGCGTGAGAGCAGAAAATAAAATCACAGCGGACGTCGGCGGCCTTGATGGGGGAGACCGGATTCGTGTTGAGCCACGGATCGAAGAGCAACCGATGGGTGCCGGTTTCGAGCAGAAAACACGAATGGCCGAACCAAGTGAGACGCATAAAGCAGGTCGGTCAGTAGCGATCCATCATCTGGTAGAAAATCCAGTACAGGCCGATGGCCACCAGGCCGGCTGCCATCATGGCGATGGTATCGTAATCTTTCGAATGCGGCAGGTAGTACCAGGCAGCAGCGATGCCGCCGTCGAGGAAGACGAGTGAGAACAGGAAGTCGCGGCGGCGGCGGTTGGTATAACGGCGTCCCTTTTTTTGCGGAAGCTTTGCCTCGGCCTCCATGTTGTCCTTGAGGATTTGGTCGACAGTGATCGGTTCGTCACTGGCGTCGGGCATGATTTCAATAACCTTGGCCTTGAGGGAAATGGATTTCTTGGGCGGGAAAAACCGCGCGTGAAGATCGGGGATGTCGCTAATGGCTTTCCAGTCTTCGGTGGTTTCGGGGGCGAGCTCGGCCGATTCATCGAAGGCTCGAACGGAGGCCATTTCTTCCAGCTTGATGTCACTGTGAGGGCCGCTGATTTTGCCTTCAATTTTTAGGAGATAACGGGGCATGGTTGGCGAGGCGGCAGGCTAGGTCGTCGCGGCGTTCAATCCGAGTTTTTTCGCAAGCCGGCAGAATTCAGTTTTCTCGGTCGGCGAGAAGATGGCGAATTCTTCAGCGATCTTCGCAGCGACTTTCGGAAATAATTTGGCGATAAAGGTATGACCGCGCGGGCTGAGGCTGATCGTGATGAAACGTTTATCTTCGGGCTGACGCACGCGTTTGATGAGGCCGGCCTTTTCGAGATTGGCTATGACGAGCGTAAGGTTGGCCGAGCTTTTCAGGAGTTTGGCCGCGAGCTGATTTTGGCAAAGCGGGCCGAGGTGGAAGAGCACTTCGAGCACGCCAAACTGGGTCACGGAGAGATCCGCAGGCAACGTTTCGTGTACCCGTGACGTGACCGACTCGGCGGCGCGGAG
>JAYTWC010000634.1:0-2427 GCA_043743635.1 Verrucomicrobiota bacterium
CGTCCCGCGCAACCGCCAGCTGATCATCAATGCCGCCGCGATGGCCAACGCGACCTGCAACCGCGTTACCCACGCCGGAGAAAGTTTCACGCGCAGCCAGCCAAAGTTGGCCTGCACGGCCCAGAGCAAAGGCATTGTACCGAGGCCAAAAGCCAGCATAAACTCGGCTCCCCGCAGGGCCGAACCACTTAAAGCCGCCAGAGCAGCTACGAAATATAGGGGCCCGCATGGCATAAGCGGCGTCGCTGTGCCGAGCACCGCAGCGGTTGAGAGACGGGAGCGACCACGCAGCCAGGTTTGGATTTTCAACCAGCGCCCAGCGAGAAATCCTGACTGCGGAAGTTTTTTATCCCAGCGTAGAGCGACGGCGATGAAGAATACGACCAACGCCCACGGCGCATAGCGAATCGCACTTTCTCCTAGCAACATCATCGGTCCTTGCCCAACCAATCCAGCCACCGCACCAAGCACGCCATAAGCAAAAATCCTCGTTCCATGATAAACTGAATACACGGTCGACGCATCCTCGCCTGCCTTTGTTGGCGTGAGCCAGCACGCGAGCGGTCCGCACATGCCCGCGCAATGCAGGCTGGTCACAAGACCGGCCACGAATGCCGCCGCAGGGGAATCTACACCGGAAAGCTCCATGGGATCATTGTGTCTGAGCAGGTTGGCTTTGCAACGGCACTTCTTCGACTTTGTGCCTCGAAGCGATCACGAAAAATGTCACCCACGCCACGATCAACAGACCAAAAGCGATCCCAACAAAGATCCAAATCGAATTGCGCGACTCAGCGGCCATCGGCTTCATCCTCTTTCAACAACGCAGGGCTAGGACCAATGAATTCGGTTTCCCTCGTCACCTCAAACGTCCCGCCAGCGTCAGTCAAGCGGAGCTGCAACCGGGCGTTACCCGCGTAAACCTTGCGCGATACCTGCACGATGAAAGGTCTCAATTCTTCGCCGAGCGCACCGATCGTAATTGCCTGTTCGAAGCCCTTAGCCTCCGCACCGGCCGGAGCCTGCAAGAGCGTAATTTTGAAACTCACCGGCTCGTTACGCTTGTTCACCAAGCGCACCATGAACTGATTTCGCACGTAAGTCGTATCGACGTAGTATGGCGCGCCTTGCATGCGCGTGATGCCGAGACTAGCCGGACGAATCGTCGAAAGCGCCCAAGTCGAAACACCGACTCCCACCAAAAACAACCCAAAGTATACAAAGGTGCGCGCACGCAGCCAACGTGTGGCCTTGCCGGCGAAACCGTTGAGTGAATCGTAGCGGATGAGCCCGCGCGGGCGCTTCACTTTATCCATCACATCATCACACGCATCAATGCAAGCGGTGCAGCCAACACACTCCATCTGCAACCCCTGCCGGATGTCGATACCCGTTGGGCAAACCTGCACACAACGATTGCAGTCAATACAATGGCCTGCATCCGGCGTAGTTAATTTTCCTCGTGGTTCGCCTCGCGCGACGTCGTAACCAATTACCATCGAGTGATCGTCAATTAAAGCCGATTGCAGGCGGCCGTACGGGCATATAACGATGCAAAGCTGCTCACGAAACCACGCAAAATTGAAATAGAGCGCCGCCGTGGAAATCATGACGAAGAGAAACGCACCCCAGTGTTCCGTGGGGGAAACGGTCATCATCGACCAGAGCTGTGGAATCGAAACGAAATATGCCAGCAGCAGATTGGTGATGATGGCGGAGAGCAGCACAAAAACGACGTGCTTGAATACTCGTTTAAAAGCTTTCTCACCTTCCCAAGGCGCTGCATCCAACAACCGGCGTTTTTGCGCGTCACCCTCGATCCATCGCTCAACCCGTCGATAAACATGCTCCAAGAAAACCGTATGCGGACACGCCCAACCACACCACACACGACCAAGCAGAGCTGTAATAAAAAAAAGCGAGAATCCCACACCCGTAAGCAGAAAAAACAAAAGCCAGATATCCTGCGCGGCAAGTATCCAGCCAAAGAAATGAAACCGCCGCTCCGCCACATCGAGAAACATGGCCGGATAGCCGCCGATTTTGATCCACGGCAGCGCCAGATAAAAACCGATCAGAGCAAAAGCAGAAATTTTCCGCGCCGTCGTAAAACGTCCACGCGTATCCGCAGGATGCAGAAACATCCGAGAGCCGTCGGCGCGGATGGTGGTGACCGTGTCGAGATTAGGTGCGGGCTGATGCGGCTGGGCGGCCATGAAAGATTTTACGCGTTACTTCACGCCGGCTGCAGGTGAATTAACGATTTCAATCGGTTCGCCTTCCGTATGATGACTCAGTACGTAAGCGACGACTTCGGAGATCTTCTTGGTTCCCAAAATGGAGGCCCACGGCTGCATGCCGCGCGTTGTTCCCTTGGTCACCGTGTTGATGAGATCAAGCGGTTTGCCGCCCATGATCCACTTGGTG
>JAYTWC010000635.1:0-4741 GCA_043743635.1 Verrucomicrobiota bacterium
GAGTGCGCGGGAAGTTCGTCGGTGAGCAGGAAGCCGCCAGCAGCGAGCGATTCGAAAACGCGCAGGTTGAGATCGCCGTTGAGGCTCACGTTCAGGGTGATTTGCGAATCGGCATAGAGATCGGCCGTCTGCGCCAGCGAACCGCGCAAAACCTCCAACGGCAGCCCTGCGGCCTTCACCTGATCGAGCACCCAGCAGCGGTAAGGATGATGCCGTCCCGCCTGACCTACAAACGTGAGCGGTCGGGACGGTTTCTTAATTAATTCATGAGGAATAAATCCGTAATCCACCGCAGGCAGCCAGTGAACATTTTGCACGCCCGCCTCGGCAAAAAAGTGCGCGTGATGTCGCGTGTGATCAAAGATGACGAAGTCAAACGGCTCTTCCTTCGCGTAGCGCAGGAGAGACTGCACCGGCTGCTGCATGTGATGCGTATCGCCCACGATGAGAATTTTCGGGCACTTCAGGCTGCCGAGATTGCGCGGCAGATTACGTCCCGAGGCATCGGCCTTTACGATCACGATCTCTGGCTGTTGCGAAGCGGGCAATGTGCGGACCACGTCTCGAACGTCGAACGAACCAGCCGATATCTTTAGTGAACTGATCCGACCCGCGACATGCCGGGTTTCTGTGTCGGGACTGCAAAAAATTTCTTCGCTCGAGAAAAGCGGCTGGCGATAGTTCTCTTTCGCCGAGAGGAAAAATAGCAACGCGCGCGGGTTTGGCCGAACCCCATTCTTCACCCCGAGATCCGCAGGAACAGCGATGGCAGCAGGGACAACCGGTGCCGCCACATTACCACGTTGAGCTAAATCGAGCGACGCGATGACATCGGCCGGAAACAGGGCGTCCAACGAAGTCGAAGCGAGGGCCTCCACTGCGTCCGGCGCAGCCTGAGGCGTCAGGCTCAAATTCGATATTAGGCCAAACTGTGGCTCTGGCGCGGGCGCAATGCCTCGCACCTTTCCGATCAAAGCACGAACACGCGGGTCGTGCGGTGCAATCGATTCCGCGAGCGCGACAACTTCAGTCAAATCGGCCAGCTGATCCGTCTGCCCGGCGATTTCACCGAGCAACAACAACGCGTCCAGATGACGCCCATCGATGCCGAGACAAACCTGGACTGCCTGCATGGCTTCGCGCATCTGGCCATTGGCGCGAAATGCCGACGCGAGGTCGCTCCAGGCAGGAGCGCTATTTTCGATGTGCTGCACCGCCTCGAGCAGGTAGAGAACCGCTCGATCGGCCCGACCGAGTTTCAGCAAAGCGACTCCGAGCAAATGCCGGGCGCGCGGGTTGGCCGGATCACGAGCGAGGACGCTTTGTGCACCACTCACCGCCTGAACTGCCGAACCAAAAGCCAGAGCTGATTCTACCGGCGAGAGATCGGTCACCTCGGGTGCCCGAACCGGTGTGCGGTCAGCGCGGAAACCCGTCAGGCCGTTGGCAAAAACAGCGTCGAAAGCCGTCTCGATCAATGCGCCAAACGACTCGCTCGCCGCCAGCGAGTCGAAAATCACCGGTGAACGCGAAAGACCGTCTTCGATGCGCGCCCGCAATTCCTTGCGCAAAACCGAACTACCCGCCAGACGTACCGCAAGATTATGGTAGCTCTGGCCATCAGCCGCGCTGAGTTCATCAAGCTTGAGAGTTCGCAAGACGGCCGCGCCTGAACGCGAACGAGCCTGGCCGCCCTCCTGCGTGACGACCGGAAGTCCGCACGCGAGCGCATCCACGAGCGAACTCACGTCGCTGCACGGATAGGTATCGAGATAAATGTCACCAACACGGATTAGTTCTTTGAGATCGGCTCTCGACGGAAACGCGTTGGTCGAAATTACTAACCGATCACCAGCGACCGCTTGATCAGCAAGCACGCGGTCGAACTCCGCACAAAAACGTTTGACGGTGGAAGGTAGGTCGCTCTTCAAACCGAAGGGATGAACAAGAAGCCGGGAGCCTGGAACCGCAACCAGCAGTTGCGCCCAAGCGTGCTGCACTTCCGGCGTGATCGACGCATGATTTGCCATGCTCACAAAAACGACCGCGTCCTCAGGCAGGCTCAGCGCCGCTCGAACCCACGTTAATGACGGCTCCTGACGATCCGCTTCGAAATTAAAAGCGTGAGCAGCACCAGGCAGAAGTCCGAGCCGTTCGACGTAATGCTCAGGGCTTGCTGTGATTTCGTCGAGTTCACCTGAAACATAGAGATCGATTTCGGTCAGACCGGTGGTGGCAAGCATGCCATGGCTGGCAACTTGCAGCGGCGCCAGACGACGCAAGGCAAGCGGTGCGAGCCCGTTAGACGCTGTCGAGAGGTTCGTTGAAAATACGAGAACGTCCAGATTTGCATCGCGGATTGCGCTGACTTGTGCCTCCAAATCTGCCGGCAGAACGTGGAATTCCGCAGCGTGTTTTTTGCAATGTGCCTCGATGGCGCTATCGGTGGCCTCACACACGAAGAGAGCCGTTTCAAAGCGCACCGGATCGAGTTGTTCGAAGCGGGGCAGCGTCGTGTAAGTGTCGGCTTGCGGTCCGAAATTATCCGCAACAAACGCCACGCGCAGACGGCGTCCCTCGCGCGGCAGCGGCAAAAGCTCATCCTGCGGCCCGACACCCGAAACAATAGAAAGGATTTTACCACGCAGCTCGAAATGGCGGCGCAGTGAACCAGGGTCCGCCAGCAGTTCCGCGCCCTTTGCATAGTTTGCGAAAGCCTGCAACGCCTCCCGCACCGCTGCCGAACCGCGATTGCGCGCGCCCCAACTAGCCAAAGCCTCCAAACGTTTCAAATAATGCGCGGCGTAGGCCGAAGCCTGTCCGCACGCGGCGAAAGCCTTCGGCGTATAGAACAGCCAACGCGTGTATTCGGCCCACAACCACGGCTGGACATCATCGAGCACCGGCGCCGTTGGCCATTGCCAAGCGGGCACAAGCAGCATCGCGGCGAGCAAACCAGGCCAGTTGCGTTTACGGTATTCCTCAACCAGCGCCAAGTCCTTGTCGGTCGCAGGCTGATCGGCCACGCCGGATTCCTCAAACTCGTGCAGCACGGCGAAGGCGGCTTCAACGACTGGTCCTGTTTTTTGCGCCGTGGGCAGACCCACGAGAACCGTGGCAATTGCGCGGCGCGCCGTGAGCAATTCCGACCAAATGCCTGAATCGCCAGGCTGTTCGGTGTAGGCAGCCAGCACACGACGAGCCTCAGTCCATAACGTTTCAAGTTTTGCCGCAGAAGCAGGTGCGGTCAGAGAGGATGCGATGGTCATAATGCGCCGCTGAGCCGCGAGGCCTGCGGTCTGCGCTCAATATCGGCGCGATCCGGTCGATCTTTAGGGTGTTTACCTTATGCCGACTCCCCTTGCAGGTGTCGCCCGCCGGCGCATTCGCCTCTTTCATTTTTGTTCCTGGGCCGATCGGCTCGAGGAAGCGAGCGCGTTTGCCCAACGCTTGGCTACTCTCGATCTCACGACCCGGGTCGCCAATCCCGAGGACGACAATTTGCTGCGGATGGCACGTCTCGATTGCGACTGGCATGGCGCAATCACACAGGTATTCGCCGTCGCCAGCCACGACGGTCTGGAGTTTTTGCCAGCCCGGGTAGTCGGCGTGACCGGCATGCTCGACCTCGCCCGCACAACCCGTTCCACCGACGAAGAATGGTGGCTCATCTTCGAAGGCCAGAGCCCGCAAAAACTGGCAGGTTCGCTCAGCAAACTGCTGCCATTTCTGGCACGCAACGGCGTTCGCCTGCTCTATTATGCTTTCGATGAGGCCAGCCGCACCATGCCATGCTTCCGAGAACTCGCGCCATTTCTCTCCATTCTCATCCACGACGAAGCCCCTCTCGACGAACGCGGTCAGGCCGCCCTGCCTCCGCATTGCCGCTGTTTTCACCGCAGCTGGGTGGCCAATCTCGTGCCCTTTGCCACACCCTATAACGAAACCCCTGAGCCAAAAATTCTTTTCCTCGGCTCGAAACTCGGGCTCACCGAGCACCGGCGGCGCCAGATCGATCATTTGAAAAAGAAATTTGGCGACCGATTCACCGCCATCCACGATCACTCGGTGGACGTAAAACAACTCGGCTCCCTCAACCGCTTCAAAGTCGGCGTCTGCCCCGAAGGCCGCAAGTTCGGCACGCCAGCGATGCACGCTTCGCATACCGACCGGCCATTTTGGTCCGGGTGTTTAGGCATGGTGCCGGTTTCGGAAGATTCAAAAGCCGGCGGCCGGCTAGAACCTCTATCCACCGCCAACTTGATCTTTCGCTATCCTCACGGCGACCTCAACGCACTCGTCGCCGCCTGTGAAAGCGCACTCGCGCTGCCCAACGACGCGCGGCGGAGGATCTACAATCATTTCAACCGCCACGAAACGGTCGGCTCCGTGGTGGCCGAAGCCATCGCGGCTTCCCCGCCCAGCCCATGAGCGCGCCGCACGCACAGAACCCATCAGCCGATGCCACGGTTCATCTGAAACGAGGCGTGGCACTGCACGCCTCCGGACAAATTGAGGCCGCCATCACAGCGTTCCGTCGCAGCGTTGAGCTGAAAGCCGATCACGTGGAAGCATGGTGCCGCCTCGCCACCGCCCATCAACAACTGAAACAACTCGATCAAGCTGCCATCGCCTACCAGCGAGCGCTCAAGCTCGCCCCGGCTTTCGCCGAAGCCGCCTGCAATCTTGGCGGCGTTCTGCTCGAACTAAACCGTACACCAGAGGCAATCGAAATCTTCCG
>JAYTWC010000636.1:0-2536 GCA_043743635.1 Verrucomicrobiota bacterium
CAATTGCAGAAAAGATCATTGGGTGAAATGCGCCCGAAGTTTTTAGCGACGCTGAGCAAGCCTATGGATCTTGCGGAAGAAAAACAACAAGCCGATGAGACCAACATGCCAAGGCGCTGTGGCACCGCCCCCGCCTCCACCGCCGATCGAGGATGACGAAGTGCCGCCGCTGCTGGAGGACGAAGAGCTCGAACTACTGCTGCTTGAGGAGGAAGATGACGACGAGCTACTCGACGAAGAGGATGAACTGCTCGACGATGAAGAGCTGCTGGAAGAGCTGGAGCCGCTACTCGAACCAGTGAATGTGACGATTGAATTTGCAGGAACCATGTACGTAAACGCACCGCTGCTGACTGAAACCGCGAGCTGGGTTTCGAGTGTCTGCGTGGCCGAAGTGATGACGGGCATCACTGACGAAAGCGTCACGCCTTGGAGATTGAATGTCTGGTTGACGGCCAAGGTCGTATTGTTCGCAGCCACAATCGCGATGCTGCCGCTGGCCAGATTCTTGAACGCAGTGATGCCCATCGGGCCGTTGTTCGTCGATACGTCGATGCGATAATCGCCCGGGCGCACGAAGCGGCTGAACTGCGCCATGACATAACCACGGCGTTGCGGATCGCCAGCGTTGTTTAATAACCCGTTGGCATCGCCAATACATTTCCACCAGATGTACGCGCTCATGTTGCCCACGTTGAGGCAATCGCTGATCTGCCGTCCTGTCGTGACAGCCGATGCGATGGTCTGATCGTTCTCCAAATACTCCGTCATCCAGATCGGAAGACTCAGCGTACGCGCAAGCGGATAGTCCTTGATCAACGCACCATAGAGGTGTCCGCCGATGTAATCTACATTCATCGCCGCCGAAGCGTCGTTGAGCGTCGTATCAGATATCGCCTGGTTAGAGTTGTACGACTCAGGCATCATCACCGGTACGGTGATCGATCCCGCATAATCACGGCTGAAGGCGCGAAACTGTTCGGCCGTCCACGCACACGACTCATACGTGGGTGCGAAATCGGGTTCATTTTGCAGCGAGATCACAGCGAGAGGCGCGCCGTTGCTGGCCATAAAGCTGGCGTAATTATTCAGATGCGTAACGAAAGCGGGATATTGCGCCGGGAGGAGCGAGCCGTTGATGGTGCTGCTGTTGTCCTTCATCGCCGCCGGCGGAGTCCAAGGTGTCGCCAGAATTTTCGCTCCGCGCGCGTAGGCTTTTTGGCCATCTGTCATATTAGCCGTGTCATCGCCGTCGGGCGAAATGCGCACGCGAATCAGCGTGAGGCCGAACTGCGTGCCCGCCGTCCCGTAGAGCGTGTCCATTTGCGCATCTGAAAGCGGATCCTGACCTGCATACAGAAATACAACGCCAGCACCAAAACCATCGATCCGCTGCTTAACCGTAGCGGTGTTAATCGTGCAGCTGACCGGTCCGGGGTTATCCGTCGTATAGGTGCCATAGACCGCCATGGAAAACTCGCGGGCATTACTGCCATTGATCCAGCTGCGGTTCACGTAGGCAGCGCCGCCAGCATAGGAGTCGCTCGTAGTTCGGTACCAGAGCATCGGAGTCGTGCCACTCACACCCGCGATTTCGAAAGCGTACATGTGCCCGGCCGCGAGAATAACCTGGTCATTACCGCTAAAATCGAGGCGCAACAGCCCGGCGGTCTGCACCACATAGGCGATGGCAACTCCACTGCCGCCTCCGAGCAGGTTGTTGTTGGCCGAATACGGATTTGGGTTCGGCGCAGTCATTGCGCCCAGATCGTAGAGATTAACCGTGATCGTGGCCGTGCCGCTCGTGCCGGTGCCATCACCCGCGTAGAGATAGATTGTATCAAGTTTGTAGTTGTTGCCGGCTGGCATCGTTAAGGTCTGGCCCAGCGAGCTCCGGGTGCCGGAGAATCCTTCGCCAACGGTTGACTGTGTGTTCGGCATGCTCGTCGTGCTGATCAGCGGCGTGCCCGGCCAACTGGTGGCGCCGGGGCCGAGATTTTGCTGCACGGTGATGCCGGCATACATGGCCGTCGAAAAACAGGCCAGAATTATGCCTAGTATGTAGTTATGAAATGGTGTTTTCATATTGCGATCCATAGTGGCAAATCTGGGGTGACATCGTTCAGCGCGAGGCAGCGTGCAGCTCACTAAACGTAAGAAAGGTGCAATTTTGCCGACGGAGCTCTGCGAGAATCGCGGGTAACTGAGCGAGCGTTTCCTTGCGCCATTCGTGGAAGAGGATGACCGCCCCATCTTGAACTCCGGTTGTTGCCAACCGGAAAATTTCAGCCGCTCCCACGGAGGTGTCGTAGTCTTTGGAGGCAACAATCAGTTTCGGTTCATAAACAATCAGGCCGGCGCGGGACGCCGCTTGGCGAAGGCGATCATCAATTTCGATGAATGGGGGCCAATACCACTTGGGCGCAAACCCGGTGGCAGCTATAATTCCCTGCTGCGCATCGGCAATCTCACGATCCAAAGCCTGATCGTCCAGATCACGCGGATGGGCGTGGGTTTGTGAGTGGTTCGCGATCTC
>JAYTWC010000637.1:0-4624 GCA_043743635.1 Verrucomicrobiota bacterium
CTTGCAGGTCGCCAATGTGCTCGGAGCTCCTTTTCAACTCGCTCTAATTCTCCCGTGGGTTCGGGGCGGCGAGTGGCTCTACCGTGCCGAACCGATGCCTATCTCACCCAAGCTTCTCGCAGAGGAGTTCAATGCCGGACCCTGGCAGTTCCTTCAACATTTCGGCATGACTGGACTGCACGCAGCGACCGCTTGGCTCCTGGCGGCGGTTCCACTCGGCTTTGCGCTCTATTTCATTTTTCAACCGCCGCTGCGCGTTTTGGCGAGAAGGTTCACGCCCAAGCCTGTTCTCTGATTACTATCCACCCGATGTCTACCACGGCTCTTTTTTTCCTGGCACTCTTAGCGGCAGTCACTGCGTTTGCGTTGCTGTTTTTGATCGCTAGGCGCCTCAATAATTACGGCATCGTCGATGTGGCGTGGTCACTCGGCTTTGCCCCGCTCGCGGCGTTTTACGGGCATTTCGGGGGTGGCGCGTTTTCACGGCGGCTTCTCATCACCGCGATGGCTGTGTTCTGGAGTCTGCGTCTGGGTGGTTATCTTGCTCGCCGTGTGCTTGGCCATTTGCAGACCGAAGACGGCCGCTATCGGCAACTACGCCTTGACTGGGCGGCAAACCTGAATGCGAAGATGTTTCAGTTCTTCCAATTCCAAGCGTTGCTGCTCGTAGCGCTCTCGGTGCCTTTCCTCCTCGCCGCCCGCAATCCGTCTCCGTCGTTGCATCCTCTGGAAATCGCCGCAGCCGTTTTGTGGCTTGTCGCCTTGTTAGGTGAAACACTGGCTGACGCGCAACTGGCGGCTTTCAAGCGGAATCCAGCCAACCGGGGGCGGGTTTGCGCTTCGGGTTTATGGGGCTGGAGCAGGCACCCAAACTATTTCTTTGAGTGGTTGATTTGGGTCGCCTTTGCGCTCTTTGCACTGGCTTCGCCCTGGGGCTGGATTGCGCTCTACTGCCCGGCTTTGATGCTGTTCTTTTTACTCAAGGTCACCGGCGTCAAATACACCGAAGACCAGCTTCTCCGCTCGAAGGGCGAGCCTTATCGTCGTTATCAGGAACGCACCAGCGCCTTCGTTCCGTGGCCACCTAAACCAGATTCCAGTTCTAATCCTCAATAATTTCTTCCCATGATCGATTCACTCCTCGAAAAGAATCTTCTTCCGGATTTCGCCATTCGCTTTGGGATACGTCGTTTGTTAGCGCAGCGTCTGCGCGAAGAAACGGCATCAATCCCGGCGGAACAGGCCCGACGGCTTGAGTCGTTCGCCGCCGATCTGCGGACGCAACCGATTGCCATCAATACGAAGGAGTCGAAAGAGCAGCACTACGAAGTGCCGACGGCTTTCTACCTGCGGGTGCTTGGGCCGCGCCTTAAGTATTCATCATGCTGGTTTGGGCGCGGCGACGAAACTCTGGCCGAAGGCGAGGAGGCGATGTTGCGCTTATACGGTGAACGCGCCCGGCTCGTCGACGGACAGGAAATTCTGGAACTCGGCTGCGGTTGGGGCTCGCTCTCGCTCTGGATGGCGGCGCGCTATCCGAGTTCGCGCATCACCGGCGTCTCGCACTCGCGCACGCAGAAAGAATTCATCGACGCCGAAGCGCGAAAGCGTGGTTTGACGAACCTCACGATCATCACCTGCGACATGAACGATTTCGACATCGCCGCTGAGCGATTTGATCGCGTGGTATCGGTCGAGATGTTCGAGCACATGAAAAACTGGCCGCGTCTCTTGGCGAATATCTCGCGCTGGCTCAAGCCGGGCGGGCTTTTCTTCCTGCACATTTTCACGCATGCCCGGTTTGCTTACCATTTTGTTGCCCGTGACCAGACCGATTGGATGAGCCGGTATTTTTTCACAGGAGGCATGATGCCGAGCGACGATCTCGTGACGCGTTTTCAAGATGATTTGAAACTACTCGATCACTGGCGTGTCAACGGCCGTCATTACCAGCGCACGGCGGAACTTTGGTTACAGAACATGGATCGGTACAGTGCTGAGTTGAAGCCTTTGCTTGCCGCGACTTATGGCACCGATCAGACGACGAAGTGGTGGGTTTACTGGCGCGTGTTCTTCATGTCCTGTGCCGAGCTATGGGGCTACCGAGGCGGTGAGGAATGGTTGGTGAGTCATTACCTCATGCAAAAGCCCGACGAAGCGAAGGGCGTTGGTTGAATGGGTTACAATGCGGAGTGGGGTGTCATCTGTTCGGCGTGGGAAAATCCACGGGTGCGTAGCAGGCCGATACATTTATCGCCGAAGTGCCGATAGGAAGTATATCGGCATCGGGCCAATGGCCAGGAGTGACGTGCGGCTGCGATTCGATGGGCAAGTCTGACCCGCGGGTGCAGCGAAAGGTATAACTTTATGCCACCTACAAATCGACGCGGTTAGTGGTTTTTTTTCTCTGCTTTCGGCTGCCAGCGGTCTTTGGGTACTCCGGAGAGATTGACCGTCCGTGGTTCGTTGTAGATTTGTTTCAATGCCTCGGGCGTCATTTTCCTTGGCCCAAGATCTTTGTCCCATGAGGCGAAGTACGCCCAGGTCACTCCGAGTCGCCGGCCCGCCGCCAGATCGGGTGCGCCGCCAAATTCGCTCAACGCGATGAGTTTGCGGCCGCCAAAGCGGGCTTGAATGTCGTCCCATTCGGCGCTCAACGGGTCGCGCACGTTGGGCGGGTAGTCATCGACGCCGATGATATCCACCACATCGTCGCCCGGATACCAATCCGGATTGGCGGTGCCAGTGTAAACCCAGATAAGGTTGTGCAGGCCGTGTACGCGGGTCATCCGATCGTAGAGAATACGCCAGAGTTGGATGAAAGGTTTTGGACCTTTCGCGCCCCACCAGAACCAACCGCCCTCCGACTCGTGCAGCGGTCGCCACAACACCGGTATGCCCCAGTCGGCGAGTTTTTGCAATTCGCCCGCGACCATGTCTATGTCCGTTATCAATAGTGCGTAGTCTGGGCTCTCGGGATGTGCCAGTACCGCTTCCAAATCGAAGGTCGTGGCGCGAGTGTAGAAGCCCATATACCAGCGTGCTTCCTGCTTGGTGCCGTCGGGGCGGGTGATGGTGGTGTCGAGCAGCCCGGTGGGCGAGCGCCAGTGCCAGCAAAAGGTGAGGATGTGACCTTGGCGGGCCTGCTCAACCATTCGTTCGGTTTCTCCTGGGGTCACGCCAGCGTAGCGGATCGGTGAAGTCGTGAGATTCATCATATCGCTTGAAACGATGGCTGGAAGCTGGCCTGTGATTTTTTGGATGTAGTCAACGTCTGGGCCGTTGATGGTGCCAGAAAGCGTGCGCTCGCCGTATTGCTCCACAAGATATGCCATCAACGCGCGCGCCGCAGGTGTGCTTTCCGGATCGCATAAGGTCGCTGGCGGTTTGATCAGGGTCGGCGGCGCTGCCACGGGAGTCAGGTCCACGCGGTCGATCTCATAGTCTTTCCAGCCACCATGGATCGCAATCGTGTTTTCTCCTTCGTGGAGTTCGACCTTGCCCATGCGTTGTTCGAGAAAGGTACCTTTCGAATCGGCAAACTTTCCGGCCAGCACCGAACCATTTACGTCGTAAAGAAAACCTTTGACGTGAGACCGGTATCGAAAGGTGAGATTGTACAGGCCTGCGTGGGCGGGAAAGGTCAGCTCTAACCGATCCGTATCTTCAGTGAACCCGGTGGCGTAACCCGTGCCGGAAAAGCCTTTCTCGGCATTCGCGACCACGACGTTGCCTGAGCGCTGGCCGGTCTCTGCTTCGAGTTGGATTACCGCAGGCGCATGGATCGTCGTCGGGGTGGTCGTTGCACGGACTGGCATCGCCGCCGCCAAGCAGCATCCGGCTACGACGAGGCGAGCCCAAAAATTGCATAGGGGAAAGGTCGGCCGCAGAAGGTAATTCATGGGAATAAAGATCAAAGCATTCGTTGCGTGTGCCAACAGATAAAAGCGCCGTGCCCGGTCCCGGAAGCGAGGGGGAAATATAAAAAGCCGCTTGCAGTCAGTTGGATTTAAGCGACGTTAAGGGCGTCCGATATACAGTTAAGTTGTACGGTTTGTCAGCCAGTTCAGGTCTGAAGACTGTTAGCCTTTGTCAGGTGCCCGGTGGATAGAAATACAACCGGGCTTTTGAGCCAGCGTACTTCGTTAGAGGTCGTAGCCAGAAATACTGAAAGGTCAGAGTCAGCTTAGCAGCGTTTGCGGTCATGTTGCGTGAATCCGTCTGTGCGTCGCACCGTCGTGCGTCGCGCAGCATGCCCAAAGGTCAGGCCCGGCGATTGCGTTGCGGCTCCGCTCGCGGAGTGTGCGCGCAATTGCAGGGAGCAGCGCCCAGTGCACAGCAAGTCAGGAATTCTCAAAACCTATGAAAATCTCCAAACTTATTGCCACTCACCAAGCCATTCTTAAACAAGCCCGGCTGGCCAATTTGGCTGAGGCTTATGTCACGCTTCTGCGCTGTGCTGGACGCGTGCATCGCGCACGGTTGTGCGGGTTGGTCAACCTGCGCCAGCCCGACGCCGATGAAGGCCGTTTATGGGCGACGCTCACTGCGCTCGAAGGAAGACAATCGGTGGTCGATGAACATTTCTGCGACGAGGAGTTGATGGAGTTTGCCGATGCGGTGG
>JAYTWC010000638.1:0-2883 GCA_043743635.1 Verrucomicrobiota bacterium
TCTCCTCGCTCGTAGGTTTCTTCGATCCGCGTTTTGCCCTCTGGGCCGGAATCGGACTCGCGCTCGACCGGCTGATCGGCGATCCGGTTTTCTCGTGGCATCCCATCCGCCTGCTCGGACGCTGGCTCACCGCCATTGAAAACTTTCTCTTCAAAATCGGCCTCAATGGTTACTTCGGCGGCATCCTGCTCTTCCTTCTTCTCGCCGGTTCGGTTCTGCCACTTTGCTTCGCCTTCCTCGTTGGTGCCCACGCCATTCATCCGAGAGCCTTCGATCTCGCCGCAGGCTTGATTTTATGGGCTTGTTTTGCCCTGCGCGACCTGATCGCCCACGGCGAACGCATCGCCAGCGCCATCTCCCGCAAGGATCTGCCCGCCGCCCGCCACGCCATTAGCATGCTTGTCGGGCGCGACACCGATAAGATGGACCTCCGCGCCTGTGGTCGCGGCGCAGTCGAAAGCATGAGCGAAAATCTTGTCGATGGCGTTTTATCACCCCTCGCCTTTGCCCTGGCCTTCGGTCCGCTCGCCGCCGTGCTCTTCAAAATCACCAGCACAATGGACAGCATGGTCGGCTACAAAAACGACCGCTACCTCCGCTTCGGCTGGTGCGGCGCACGGCTCGACGATGCCGCCAACTTTCTCTTTGCCCGCTGGTGCTTCCTCCTACTCACTGGTTTTGCTTTCGTTTTGCCTGGTCTGCACGGACGTAAAGCCTGGCGTTTCGGCCGCGCCCAACACGCCCTCGTCCCCGGCCCCAACAGCGGCTGGCCCGAAGCCACCATGGCCGGCGCGCTCGGTCTGCGCCTGATCGGCCCTCTCTATAAAAACGGCGTGCTCGTTTGCGATCTCTGGCTGGGCGATCCCACCGACCCCGCTGGTGCCGACCAACACGACATTCGTCGCTGCTATCGGTTGCTGATTCTCACCACCTTAGTAACCTTCATCGTCGGCTGGGCCATTGCCTTTCTCCTGTCTCCTAAATCCTCGCTCCTGACTCCTTCCCTGTGACCAAAACCGCCTCCACCTTTCTCGTCGTCGGCGAACGCACGAACATCACCGGATCGCCAAAATTCGCCAAGGCACTCAAAGCCGGCGATTGGGACGCCTGCCTCGCCATCGCCAAACAGCAGGTCGAGAGCGGCGCCAACGTCATCGATATCAACGTTGACGAGGGCATGATCGACGGTGAAGCCACGATGGTAAAATTCCTCAACCTCATCGCCGCCGAGCCCGACATCTGCCGCGTTCCGGTGATGATCGATTCCTCCAAGTGGACGGTTCTGGAAAAAGGCCTGCAATGCCTCCAGGGCAAAGGCATCGTCAACTCCATCTCGCTCAAAGATGGCGAAGCCGAATTCCTCCGCCGCGCCAAACTGCTCATGCGCTACGGCGCCGCCGCCGTCGTCATGGCCTTCGACGAACAAGGCCAAGCCGCGACCCGCGATGAGAAAGTCCGTATCTGCACCCGCGCCTACCAACTCCTCACCGGCAAACTCGGTTTTCCACCTGAAGATATTATTTTCGACCCGAACATTCTCACCGTCGCCACCGGCATCGAGGAGCACAACAACTACGCCGTCGATTTCTTTGAGGCCACGCGGATCATCAAACAAACCCTGCCCGGCGCCAAAGTCAGCGGCGGCGTGAGCAATGTTTCGTTTTCTTTCCGCGGCAATAACCCGGTGCGAGAGGCAATGCACACCGCTTTCCTCTACCACGCGATCGAGGCCGGCATGGATATGGCCATCGTCAACGCCGGCATGCTCGGGGTCTATGCGGAGCTCGAACCCACGCTGCGCGATCTCGCCGAAGACGTTCTGCTCAACCGCCGGCCAGATGCCACCGAACGCCTTGTCAAATTCGCCGATGACTTGAAGGCGGTCCAAGGCGGCGCCTCGAAAACCGAAATTAAAGAAGATCTGGCTTGGCGCAACGCCTCGGTCGAAGAACGCCTCTCCCACGCCCTCGTCAAAGGCATCGACACCTTCGTCGAAGCCGACACCGAAGAAGCCCGCCAAAAATACCCGCGCCCACTCGACATCATCGAAGGGCCGCTCATGAACGGCATGCGCGTCGTCGGCGATCTCTTTGGTGCTGGCAAGATGTTCCTTCCTCAGGTCGTTAAATCCGCCCGCGTGATGAAACGCTCCGTCGCCTACCTCACGCCGTTCATGGAAGATGAAAAAAAGCGCGCCGCCGCCGCCGGCCTGGCCACGCGCGCCCAAGGCAAATTCCTCATCGCGACCGTCAAAGGCGATGTCCACGACATCGGCAAGAACATCGTCGGCGTCGTGTTGGCCTGCAATAACTACGAGGTCACCGACCTCGGCGTCATGGTCTCGTGCGACAAGATTCTCGCAAAAGCCAAAGAGATCGGCGCCGACGTCATCGGCCTCTCGGGCCTCATCACACCTTCGCTCGACGAGATGGTCCACGTCGCTCGCGAAATGAAACGCGAAGGCTTCACCGTGCCTCTGCTCATCGGCGGCGCGACCACCTCGACCGCGCATTCCGCCGTGAAGATCGCGCCCGAATACGGCCATGGCGTCGTCCACGTCCTTGATGCGTCTCGCGTGGTCAATGTCGTCAGCGCCTTGCTCTCGCCCGAGCAGAAACCCAAGTTCATGGCCGAAATCATCGCCAAGCAACAAGCCCAGCGCGACGACTTCGCCAACCGACGCGCACGAAAGCCCCTGCTCTCGCTCGCCACCGCTCGCGAACGCCGCCAAACCTTCGACTGGGCCACAATTGATATCCCGCGCCCCGAATTTACCGGAACCCGCAGCTACTCCACCGCACCAAGCTCCGACTTATCCCTTAAAACCTATCCCTTATCCCTCAATGAAATCGCAGATTTCATTGACTGGGGTCCGTTCTTCAG
>JAYTWC010000639.1:0-3151 GCA_043743635.1 Verrucomicrobiota bacterium
CACGGCGGCACCCGCGAAGACGCTCTCCTTTCAACGATCCCACCCGACATCGTCGTCCATCACTGTCGCGCCTTCTCGCCAAAGGCGTCGCGCCGGTTCGGCATTGGCAACCTTGGACTGCGTTCGTGGCTTCAACTATTCTTTGCCGGAAAACGACTCATCAATAGCGAGAAAATCGACCTCGTATTTATATCTAATACACAGTTCGTCACCTTTACGCTTGGCCGTCTCTGGCGCCGCCTCACCCGCGTGCCATACGTCATCGACCTCCAAGATCCGTGGCGCACCGATTACTACCAAGATACGCGAAAAAAAGATCGGCCCGGCGGTTGGAAATATGAACTGGCACGGCTCCAAGCTGGCGTGCTTGAGAGCTGGTCCTTCAAACGCATGAGCGGTTTGATGAGCGTCTCTCAAGCCTACCTCGACGATCTCACCCGGCGTTATCCATGGTTTAAAAACAAACCAACCGAGGTCATCAACTTCGGCGCGAGCGAAACCGATCTGGCGCGAGCAGTCACGCTTCGCCCCGCCAACCCGAAACCTAACGGCTCCAGTATCTGTCTTGTTTACACTGGTGTTGCTGGTTCGGTTATGCAGCCTGCCCTCACCGTTCTCTTTGACGGGTTAAACGTCTTCCGAAGTGCAAATCCTGCGACAAACCAACTCCGGTTCGACTTTCTCGGCACGAGCTACGCCAGCGCTGAAACGCCCTGTCCATCAGTCAAGCCCGTCGCTCAACACTTCGGCACCGACGATCTCATATCCGAAAACCCAATACGTCTCGGCCACCTCGAAGCACTTCACGAACAGACGGCGGCCGACGCCCTCATCCTGCTCGGCACAGATGACCCTGCCTATTCCCCCTCAAAACTCTACCCATACTACCTAACCAAACGGCCCATTCTAGCCATCGTCGCAGCCGGCAGCGCCCTCGAAAAGTCGCTCCGTCAACTCGCCTGCGCCGTCATCGTCACCTTCGACGCCTCCGGCCCGAATGAGCAAACGCGCACACAGCTTGCCGCATTTTTCAGGACCGCA
This sequence comes from Verrucomicrobiota bacterium, assembly GCA_043743635.1. Classification (GTDB taxonomy): domain Bacteria; phylum Verrucomicrobiota; class Verrucomicrobiia; order Opitutales; family Opitutaceae; genus JADKHC01. Next base: position 1,042 of record JAYTWC010000639.1, read on the forward strand.
CTCGCCGGGTTTCCCCCAGGCTCCCAGCCTGAACGCAATGATGCCTTATTCCGGCGCGAGTTCCTGGCCGACTCGCTCACCCGCCGCCAGTGCGCCCTGTTTAATCGCGCCGTAGCCGATCCATCTGCCATCGTTAATCGTGCCTGATTCACATCCCAACAGCGAAAGCGCGCACACCCGGCGCCAGACCTTCACGCTCAGCTTATCCGCCGTCGGAGCACTGCTTGGATATTATATCTTCAAAGCAGAAGTCCGCACCGATCTGCACCTCCTGCTTGGACTTGTCATCGCGCTTTTGGCCGCCTATCCGGCGCTTGCTTGGGTTAAACGAGGCAAAGCATCCCTTCCTGTTTTTGAGGTGTTCATGTTGACCGTTTTAAATGCCTATGCACTGCCATTACTCAATGGTCACGAAAACCTCGTGTTCTACAGCTCGGACGACATCAGCACAGCCGCCTTCGCCGTGATTCTTTTTCAAAGCGTCGCGATCACCGTTTACGAAGCCACGTCTGGTTTTGCCCTGACTGGACCTTTCTGGCGTGACGAACTAGTCACCAGCGACATCGGTAACTGGTTACTCTACGGTATGGCGCTAAACACCGGCTACACCTGCGTGAGCACCTTCACGACATGGGTTCCCTTTTCGATTGAGGGGATTTTGCGGGCCATATTCTTTGGCATAGGAGTAATCTGCACATTTATCACCTCTAGGCGGCTGGGGGCCGGCGAACTTTCCTCCGCCGAGCGATCCTTCTTTTACTCGATGCTCTGTATTCAGTGTCTCGCCACAATGGCTACCCTTTTTCTGGTCGGGACAGTTTCCACTCTGGTCCTAGCGGTAATCGGTTTCGTCTCAAGTAGCCGCCGCCTCCCCTTATTGATATCGGCTGCCTGCCTCCTCCTACTCGCCATCCTCCATAACGGCAAATCCGCCATGCGCGACATCTACTGGGATCGAGAAAACCGAACTATTCCGACCATCACTCAGCTGCCGGAATTCTTCACGCAATGGATCAATGAAGGCCTCAAACCCACAACCGACTCCCATGAGAAAAAGATCGGCGCAAAACTCGTCGATCGTACGTCTTTGCTTCAAATGATCTGCTTGACCACGAGTCTCTCTCCCGCACAGCAACCCTTCCTTTTTGGCGAAACCTACAAAGACATCCCTGCCCAGTTTATTCCCCGTTTTTTGTGGGCAGACAAGCCGCTAGGCCATGTCAGTACGAGCAAACTCTCGATTTACTACGGCCTGCAATCTGAGGAAGATACGTCCACGACCACCATCGGCTTTGGCCTCCTCGCCGAGGCATACGCCAATTTTGGATTTATCGGATTAGTCGGTATTGGCATTTTGTCCGGTTTTTGTATCAAAAAAGCACAATGCTGGGCGGCCGAAAGTCCGATGCTTTCTGGCGGTGGCCTCCTGATCGTCGTTCTTCTTGCATGGAGCTTTCAAACGGAGTTTACCCTGAGCATGTGGATCGCGTCATTCTACCAAGCCTGCGTAGCGATTCTGGCCATACCGTTCGCACTGAAAGCCTTTTTTCAAAGATAAGATACGCGAACCACATGCCATGACAACCTCCCGAAACTTGCCGCTTCAGCTCCCCTTGGCATTGCGCTGTATTCAACGCACGGAGTTTCCTCGCAAACTTGGCGTCTGCGAACGGCTTTTTGGACACGCGCTCTCACAACAAGGCATCTGCTGGGTGCCGACGGCACCCGGACCAATCTGGAAACTTGACCTTAAAAACCAGACCCACCGCTGGATCGTTTACGGCTATTATGAAGGATCTGGTTTCTGGCGCTGGGTTAAGGCCCATCGCACCACCTTACATACGATCGTGGATTCCGGAGCCAACATCGGTCAAACCGTGCTGTACTTCGCCTCATTTGCACCTGCCGCACGTATTCTCGCTTACGAACCGGGCCAAAGTGCCCGCGACTGGTTGGTCGAATGTGTCTCCGCCAACGCTCTCGAAAAAGTCCGCATCCAGTCAACAGGCCTAGGCTCAATCGAGGGTCAGGCTTTTCTCGCTAATGCCGGTGCCGAGGATCGCCATGGAGCATGGAACAGCATATCGGCAACGACCGGCGCTCCCATTGA
>JAYTWC010000640.1:0-5722 GCA_043743635.1 Verrucomicrobiota bacterium
TTCTTAGCGCAAACGGAAGCGAGGAATTATCGCAAAACACACCATTCGTCTGGGGAAATCAAAAGCCAGCCACGCTTACGTGACTGGCTTTGAAAAACCAAAAACTATTCGACTCAAAGCTTCGGACCGCCTTGCGAGAGATTACGAGCTCGGAGGCGCAGGCCGTTAAGGCGAATGAAACCGGTGGCGTCGCTCTGGTTGTACCAGCTCTTCACGCCTTCCATCGACGCGATCTTGTCGTCGTACATCGAGTACTTCGATTTGCGACCGCAGGTGATAATGTTGCCCTTGTAGAGCTTGAGGCGAACGGTGCCGGTGACGAAGCGCTGGCTCTCGTCCACGAGCGCTTGCAGCGCTTCGCGTTCCGGCGCGAACCAGAAACCATTATACACGAGTTGTGCGTATTTTGGAATGAGACCGTCGCGCAACTGAAGCACTTCACGATCAAGTGTGAGCGATTCCACTTGGCGGTGAGCCTGCATGAGGATCGTGCCACCCGGGGTCTCGTACACACCGCGCGACTTCATGCCGACGAAACGGTTTTCAACGAGATCAACGCGACCGATCCCATGCTTACCGCCAAGCTTATTGAGCGCTTTTAGAAGTTTGCCGGGCGTGAGTTTCTTGCCATTGATCGCAACGGCGTTGCCCGCCTCGAAATCGATTTCAACGTACTCAGCCTTGTCCGGCGCGTCCTCGGGCGAGACGGAGAGTTTGAACATGCCCTTATTTTCCTTGGTCGTCGGATCGAACCACGGATCTTCGAGGATACCGGCTTCGTAGGAGATGTGAAGAAGGTTACGGTCCATCGAGTACGGCTTCTTGAGCGAAGCTTCGACGGGGATTTTATGCTTCGCGCAGTACGCGATCATCTCGGCGCGGCCGGGGAATTCGGCGCGATAGTTTTCCATTTTCCACGGAGCGATGATCTGGAGTTTTGGATCTAGCGCCATGTACGTGAGCTCGAAGCGACACTGATCGTTGCCCTTGCCGGTGGCGCCGTGCGCGACGGTGTCGGCTTTTTCTTTGTGCGCAATTTCGACCTGAGCCTTGGCGATCAGCGGGCGGGCGATCGAGGTGCCGAGATAATATTGGCCCTCGTAAATCGCGTTGGCGCGGATCATCGGGAAGATGAAGTCGCTGGCGAATTCCTCGACGAGATCGAGCGTGTAGTGCTTGGAGGCACCGGTGCTTTTAGCCTTTTTGTCGAGACCTTTGAGTTCCTCTTCCTGACCGACGTCGGCCGCAAAAGTGACGATCTCTGCGTCGTAGGTTTCCTTGAGCCACTTGACGATGACGGACGTGTCAAGTCCACCGGAGTAAGCGAGTACGATTTTCATAGGATAAATGAGGATATTAATTTAACCGCGAATGGACGCGAATTAACGCGAATGATCGGAGAGGACGATCCGCTCCCATTCAAGCTTTGCGCGCTGAAAATTGAGCAAGAGGCCAACTTTGAGACCGCTGATCCGAAGATAATTCAACATCTGCCCGCGTTCATGGTCGGTGATTTGATCGATCACTTTGGCGTCCACGATCACAGCACAAAAAACGATGAGATCAGGAACATACTCGGAAACCTGCACGCCTTTGTAGAGTACTGGAAAGCGCTTCTGCTGTTCGCTGGGAATTTTCTCCAAACCAAACTCAACAACCAGAGCGTTTTCGTAAGGCTTTTCGTGCAATCCGTGGCCGAGCGCATTGAGCACTTCCATCGCCGCACCGACGATGCGGAACACCTCATCCCTCAACAAGAGGTCGTTCGCAGCCATGTTTTTATTCGCGTTAATTCGCGTCCATTCGCGGTTAAAAATCTCAGCGCTTCTTCGATTTCGCGGCTTTCGCGAGAAACGCCATGATCGCCTTCTGCATGTGCAGACGGTTTTCGGCCTGATCGAAGATGATCGAGCGCGGATCATCGAGGACTTCCTGCGAAACTTCTTTGCCTGGATAAGCCGGCAGGCAATGCATGAAGTAGGCCGTGGGTTTGGCGGCGGCGAAGAGTGTGGCATTCACCGAATACGGCGCGAGCAGTTGCAGGCGTTTGGCAGACTCGGCTTCTTTGCCCATGCTGACCCAGACATCCGTGTAAACGACATCAGCATCACGCACCGCCTCGTACGGATCGGTGGTAAACTCGTAGCCGTTTTCAAAACCTTCATACGCCAGAAACGTATCAAATGCCGGCGAGGGCCGAAAACCTTTAGGGCCGGCGACGACGATTTTCATGCCGAAGTAGTTGGCGCCAAGAATCCACGAACTTGCCATGTTACAGGCGGTGTCGCCGACAAACGCGATCTTCTTGCCCTTGAGCGAACCGAGGAGGTTCTTGCTCTTTCCGGCCCAACGTTCGGCGAGCGTAAACGCGTCCGAGTACATCTGGCACGGGTGCAAAAGATCAGTCAGGGCGTTGATGACCGGCACTGAAGCATACTGCGCGAGTTTCACCACGTCATGATGATCAAAGGTTCGCACGACCAAGCCGTGCACATAACGCGAGAGAACCCGAGCGGTGTCCTCAACCGATTCGCCGCGACCGAGCTGGATGTCGTTCTTGTTGAGAAAGAGTGGATTGCCGCCCAGCTCATGAATACCGACCTCAAAAGAAACTCGGGTTCGCGTGCTCGATTTCGAGAAAATCATCGCCCATGTCTGCTGGTTAAGCACGGGCGCGGTTTTCCGGCCGCGGGACTTCTTGAAGCTCGCGGCCTGCGCGAAGACGGTCGCTGCTTCGCGCAACGTAAGGTCCGTTTCTTTGAGGAAGTGCTTCATGGGAAACGGTCAGTCATAGGCAAGAGCGTTACCTTCGACCAGAGAAAAAACGCAGCCCGCCGTCAGACTTTGGCGATCAATACTTTACGCAGAATCTCGGTCGCCTGCGCGAGCTCTTCTGGCGTCGCGGTGAGAGGAGGAAGCATGCGGATAACATTTCCGCCGGCAGCCGGAACGAGCAGGCCGGCTTCACGCAACGCCGCCTGATAAGGCCCGATGTCCGAAGCAAATTGCACACCGACGAGATAACCTTGACCACGCACGCCGAGCACTTGAGCCGGAAAATCTCTCACGAGCTGATTGAGCGCCGCATACCAGCCGATGCTGTTGGCCGCTACTTTAGCCACCAGTTGATCGCGCTCGATCACATCGAGCACGGCGAGCGCCGCCGCACAAGCCAGCGGCGTGCCGCCAAATGTCGTGCCATGCGAACCCGGATGAAACAGCTCCGCCGCGTTTTCCCGCACCCACATCGAGCCAATCGGAAAACCGCCGCCGAGCCCCTTGGCCATGCCGATGGCGTCTGGTTGTATGCCGGCGTGCTCGAAAGCGTAGAACTTTCCTGTCCGGCCGATGCCGCACTGCACTTCGTCGATTAGGAGCAATAAGTTGTTTTTGTTACAAAGCTCCCGCAAACCGCGCAAAAAGTCCGGCGTACAGGCGTTGATGCCGCTTTCGCCCTGAATCGTTTCAATAAAGATGGCCGCCGTCTGCGCGTCGACGAGGTCGACAAAGCTCTGAAGATTATTGATCTCGCCAAAAGCAAAACCAGGCACCATCGGCCGGAAACCTTTTTGAATTTTCTCCTGCGGCGTCGCGCTCATACCGCCAAATGTACGGCCATGAAACGCGTTCTTGGCGCAAATGATCTTGTAACACTCGCCTTCTTTACCACCGGCCTTGGTGACACCATGCAGCCGTGCGAGCTTGATCAACGCCTCGTTGGCCTCAGCGCCGCTGTTGCAGAAAAACACACGCCCCGGGCCGGCGTAGCCGACGATCCGCCGGGCCAACTCGGCCTGATTTGGGTTACGAAATAAATTACTTACGTGGATCAGTTCCCCCGCCTGACGCTGGATCGCCGCGACCCAATGCGGATGACAATGCCCAAGCGCGCTCACCGCGATGCCCGAGGTGAAATCGAGATATTGCTTCCCCTGATCGTCCCAGACGAGCGTGCCTTTTCCGCGCACCAGCGTAAGCGGAGCGCGCGCGTAGTTCTTCAAAACGTGCGCGTCGTATAAATCAGCCGTGCTGGTGCGTAGGATGGTGGGCGAGTTCATGGTCAAAAACTTCCTGATCTTTCTTCGTTATCTTTAATCTTTATCTTTCTCTCCTCTTGAACTCGGTCGGCAGATAAAGAGAACGAGGAAGACGAAAGAGAAAGATTTACCGGTCGTCAGTTCTGGACGATCTCCGTACCGATACCTTTGTCGGTGAAAATTTCCAGGAGCAAACTGTGCGGCAGGCGACCGTCGATAAAATGGACACGCTGCACGCCTTCCTGCAAAGCGCGCACGGCGCTGGAAACCTTCGGGCGCATACCCTTGTCGATGATGCCCCTTTTCTTTAGATCATCGACTTGGTTCGCCTTCAGCGTTGAAATAAGGGAGTCCACATCAGGCGGCGCCGAGAGCAAACCGGGGACGTCGCTCATGTACACCAACCGGCGGGCGCGCAATGCACTGGCGACGCGACCAGCGGCAACATCCGCGTTTACGTTGTAAGGTTTGCCATCAAGTCCTTCGGCCACCGGCGAGATGATTGGAATAAAACCATCCGCTATCTCCTTTTTAATCACCTTCACCTTCACCTCGGTGACGTCGCCCACGTAGCCGAGATCGACGGTGTTGCCATCGTCATCAATCGTGAGCTTTTCACAGGTGAGAACAGAATCGCCCGCGATACCACGCGGCCGACCCTTGGCGATGACGATCGCGTCGCAAACGTCTTTGTTAACGATCTCGTTCAACGTTTTCTTCACGACCTGCATTGTCGCCTCATCGGTGACGCGCATGCCGTTCACGAAATTTGCTTTCAGTCCGGAATTCTCCATCGCCCGCGTGATCGCTTTACCGCCACCATGGACAACGACAACGTTGATGCCGACCGCCGCGAGAAATGCGATGTCATAGGCAACACGCGTGCGCGCGACCGGATCGGGATCATCCATGAAACTGCCGCCGTACTTCACGACAAACGTGGAGCCACGGAAATCTTGGATGTACGGCAAAGCCTCAAGGAGGACCTTTGCTTTGGCGGTAACTTCGGAAACGTCTATTTTCATCGGAAAAGGGCAGCTCAGAGCGCGCGGCTCGGTGCCGCGAAAAATTTGAATTGGGAAAAGTATGCGATCATAAAAAGGTCCGAAGTAGAGAAATGCTTTAGGCACGCGCGCCTCGCATTTCCATAATAATTTTCGGCCCGCACGAAAATTCCATCAGCTGTACTGCTCGTCCACACCCACCTGTAACCGCGCTGTCACATAAATTCGGCTTCACTCCGGCGCCACACGGATCAAATTCCAACTCGTGCCAAGTACCAACCTCTCCTTCCCTTCCTGCGCCCAACACCGTGCCTGGCTCGCCAGCCAAGCCGCGCTGCCCACAGGTTTTCGCGTGGGCACAACCCGCTTTGAATTCACACCGTTCGAAGTGCCGAAGCCCGCAAAAATGACGCTCACGCTCATCGTGCTCGACGAGCCCACGCCGGACTTCGCCGCCATGTTCACGAAAAACGCCTTCCCCGGCGCGCCCGTCATCGTCGGCCGGAAACGTCTGCTAGAACCAAAACTCGGCGCAATCCTCGTTAACAACAAAATTTCCAACGTCTGCGCGCCCGGCGGAGTCGAAACCTCCGAACGCCTTTGCGCTGCCGCTGCCCAGGCACTCGGCCTGAACGCCAGCGAGATCCTCCCCAGCTCGACCGGCGTGATCGGCTGGCGCCT
>JAYTWC010000641.1:0-2293 GCA_043743635.1 Verrucomicrobiota bacterium
GCCAATCAATACGTCACCAGCAAACACCGGCTCGAAGGCGCCGTCGCCCGCATCAAAGCCGAACTCGACGAACGCGTCGACCTCTTCGAATCCACCGGCAAGCTCCTCGAGGCCCAGCGCATCCGCATGCGCACCAACTACGACCTCGAGATGCTTCAGGAAATGGGCTTCTGCAACGGTATCGAGAACTACTCGTCGCACCTCGCCAACCGCAAACCCGGCGACCGCCCGTTCTGCCTGATCGATTTTTTTCCGAAGGACTTTCTCCTGATGATCGACGAAAGCCACGCCACGGTTCCCCAGATTGGCGGTATGTTCAACGGCGACAAAGCCCGCAAAACAAACCTCGTCAACTTCGGTTTCCGACTGCCCTCTGCCCTCGATAACCGTCCGCAATCGTTCGAGGAGTTTACCCAGATCACCGGCCAGACGCTCTACGTTTCCGCCACACCCGCAAAATACGAAATCGAAAAATCCGCCGTCATCGCCGAACAAGTCATTCGTCCTACCGGCCTGCTCGATCCCGAAATTACCATCCGCCCAACCAAAGGCCAGGTCGAAGACCTCATCTCTGAAGTCCGCCGCGCCACCGAAAAAGGCCAGCGCGTCCTCGTCACCACGCTCACGAAACGTCTCTCCGAAGACCTCACCACCCACCTGCGCGAGTCGAAAATCCGCGTCGAATACCTGCACTCCGACATCGACGTGATCGAGCGCATCGAAATCCTCCGCAACCTTCGCCTCGGCAATTTCGACGTTCTCATCGGCATCAACCTCCTGCGCGAAGGCCTCGACCTGCCCGAAGTCGCCTTAGTTGCCATCCTCGATGCCGATAAGGAAGGGTTCCTCCGCAGCCAGACCAGCCTCATCCAAACGGCCGGCCGCGCCGCCCGCCACGAAAACGGACGTGTCATTTTCTACGCTGAAAACATCACCGACTCGATCAAGGCCACGCTCGAAATCACCGCTCACCGCCGCGAAAAACAGATCGCCTACAACCTAGCTCACAACATCACCCCGCGCAGCGTCGTCCGCTCCGCCCAAGCCAGCCTCAACGTTTACAGCAAGCGCGAAGACGAACCATCAGCCATCGCTGAAACCGCACCCGACGACGTGGCCACCGTGATCGCCGAGCTTCAGGACGAAATGGCCGAAGCCGCCGGCAAACTCGAATTCGAACGCGCCGCCCTCCTCCGCGACCAGATCGCCTCTCTCAAAAGCGGCGACTACAAAAAGCTCTCAAAACCAAGTTCCAAATACCCCAAACGTAAGAAGAGCCACTACGGTTGATTCCAGTTCCCATGCGCATCGCCCTCATCGCCGACATTCACGGCAACCTTCACGCTCTCGAAGCGGCCCTCGCGCACATCGAAAAACTGCGCGTCGATCGCACCGTCGTATTAGGCGACATCGTCGTCGGCGCTCCCGATTCGCTCGCTTGCTGGCAACGTATCAAAGCGCTCCGCTGCCCGACGCTGCGAGGCAACCATGAGCGTTACGTCTTCGACCTCGGCACCGAACGCGGAAAACCCGAATGGAGCCAGCCGCAGTTCGGCCCCGTGCAAGCCGCCGCCGCCCAACTCGGCGAAACCACCCGGCGTGAACTCGCCGCCCTGCCCACAACCATTCGCCTGCCGGAAACGTCTGATATTCTCTTCGTTCATGGTTCGGCCCGCAACGATACCGACCTCGTTTTCCCCTACACCAGCGACGACGAACTCGTGCCGATGTTCGCCGACACCACCGAACGCTGGCTCATCCGCGGCCACAACCACTACGCCGGCGTCAGGCTCTGGGGTGACAGGAAAGTGATAACCGTTGGTTCGGTCGGCCTGCCCCTCGACGGCACGCCCACGGCTCAGTTTTCGCTCCTCGAACGGACGACCGCTGACTGGTCACTGCAACAGTTCTCCGTGCCCTACGACGTCGCCGCCGCCGTGCGCCGTTACGAAGAAAGTGGCTACCTCGCCGCCGCCGGTCCCATGGCACGCCTCTTCAGGCGCGAGGTCGAAACCGCCTCGTTCCATGTCGTTCCTTTCCTAAAATGGAAAAACGATCAAGCCGCCAGTGGGAAAACCTATCCGCTCGCCGAAGCCGTCGACCGGTTTCTACGCCGATAACCGACCCGCAAACGGCTTAAATCACCTCAAGATCCGTGCTGGCAATGGCGATTAAACGCGCGAGGCCGGCTTTAACGATCTCCTCGGTCGGGCCTTCCACCAACAGGCGGATCTTTGCCTCGGTGCCGGAAAACCGAACCAAGACACGGCCGTAACCGCCCATTTCCGATTCC
>JAYTWC010000642.1:0-1914 GCA_043743635.1 Verrucomicrobiota bacterium
GCCACGCCGAGATAAGCGTCATCGGCATTGCGACCGAGCGTAATGACCCGAACCAAATCCTTGGCTAAAAATTGACCCAACTGATCGAGCGAAACCTTGTTCACCTCCGCAACGATCGACGTGTCGTGCGGCGGCACCACCTGGCCGCCGTCTTCGAAGTACGCTTTGAATCCATTGTCATGCGGCGGATTGTGACTCGCCGTGATGACCACGCCGGCGTGAGCCTTCAAATAACGCACGGAAAAACTGAGCTGCGGCGTTGAACGTGGTCCTTCAAAAATGTACGCCGTGCCGCCAAGTTTAGTCCACGTCGACGCCGCGAGTTCGCAGAAATGCCGCGAGAAATGGCGAACGTCATGAGCAATCACGAGCTTCGGCAATTCAGCACGACCGGCCTTCGCAAGGTAGTCATGCGTGTAACGAAAAAGACCCACCGTGGCGCGAATGAGCGTGAAATCGTTCAACACATTGCAACCCACTGCGGCGTGCTCCGGCGTGCCCTGTGGTCCGAGTTGACCGGTCTCGGCCTTCGCCGAAACCACACCAATCGTGCGCCCGCGCATGCCGCCCGTGCCAAATTCCAGATAGCGATAGAATCGGTCATTCAGCTCCGACCACGCGGATTGAGCAACCAATTCACCGATACTCGTCACAGCCCATTCAGGCAGGCCAGCTTTCAGCCAGGCCTGGAGATTTTCGGAGGTGCTGGGGAGAATGAGCCCGCTCTGGGCGGCCGCTTGAATTTTTTCCAAAGTCGTCATGATTTTATTCCAGGTAGAGTGAACTCTGTGCGAGCTCTTCGCGTTTAAGGTTGCGCTGTTTCATGCTGTCGAGGAACGAATCCTCATCGTATCCAAAGAGTGGTGACACCTCGATGTCGTTCTTAGGCAGGCCCGTCGCGTCAACAGCCACGTCCTTGCCGGCCCGTTTCAACCAGCGGGCAAACTGGCGCATCTGGTCCTCGCGGCACGTCTTCGGCGAATCGATGCCCTCGGCATTCTTCACCGGGCTGAAATCATCGGCGCGGTTCGTTTCAATAACCACCGGATTCCGGGCAAACGGCAACGCATCGAAAACAAACATCTCGAACTTCACCCCGTTGGCCTTTTCTGGTTTCACCGGGTTGCCGGTCGCGTCAACCGTCGGGATTTTCTTGTCGGCCCGATGAAATGGCAGCGCGGTGCCGTCGCCACCCGCCGCCATGCGACGGATGAATTCCCGATCAAGCGCGTGAATCGCGATACTCCCAGCCAGATAGCGCAGTTTACCGGTAGCGTCTGTTTCGCGCTGCATAGCCATGGGCAAATCGCTGTATTCAACAACGACCAGCTTGCCATTTTGCATGCAAAAGTGACCAACCTTTTCCTCAGCGTAGGCTTTGGGAACCATCTTGCTCGACATTTCCGAACCACGCAAAACATGGAAACCGATGAAGGCCGGATCGATCACGCGGATAAGCGGGTTGTCGACTTGAAAATAGCTCAACGTGTCGATGTTCTCGCGCTTCATCAGGTCGAGCGCGCCGCTGCGTTCAAGCGCACGAAGCGAGCCGCCATGGCCGTCGGGGCTCATTGCGATCGAACCTTTTCCGTCGAGCAGGATTTTGCCGTTGAAGTCCACCGCCGGCATCCGGCCCTGGCGGAAACAGTGCACACGGGCACGATCCAGACCGAAGTATTTATTTTCCTGAAAAAACGCTTCAGTCGCCGCATGGTTGGCGTGGCTGGTCATGACGAACCAGTGAATAGGTTTTCCATAACGCACGCCAGCCGCGCGGATCTTTTCGGCAAAGACCTGAAAAAGGGGCTTCTTTTTCAACGGCGTGACCGGATACGTGCCCTTCGGCCCGTCATAACCAAGGCGCGTACCCTGCCCGCCCGCCACGGTGAAGGCGGCCACGCGGCCCACCCGCAA
>JAYTWC010000643.1:0-1989 GCA_043743635.1 Verrucomicrobiota bacterium
TTAGCCGCCGAAGGAGGACAGGGCGGAGCGCCACCACGGATAGTAGGTGGATTCGAGTTCTTCGCGGGAAGGCATCGGGAAATAGCGGAAGCCGTTGCCGGTGGTCGCGACGTAGAAGCCGCCACGGAGCGTGCGGTAGAGCAGGTCGGAATGAAGATTACGGACGACGGTCTTCATTTTCTTGCTCGGCTTGGACTTGAGCTCGCGCATGCAATCACGCATGTGCTCGATGCTCGTGTAAGGAAGGTTGTGCGCCTTGGCCTCGGGATCTTCTGCCATCTGTTCGAGCTTCAGCTCGGTGAAAACCAGCGCGGGGAGGGAAATGGCCTTGGTCGAATCGGTGATCTCATTGGCGAAGGCCTTTGGTTCGAGTGTGCTGACGATCCGCGGGGAGACCGGGCAGAATTCCTGGTAAAGATGGAAACGCGGAGCGAGGTCTTGTTGGTAAGCGCCGGGTTTGAGGGAGAGCACGCGGCCGTCGTCGGTGGTCAGGTGAATGGACTCGAGGGCCTCGAGCGGAGTCTGCTCCAGTACGCGGTAAATATTGAGGTAAGCCGAGCGGCGGGGCGGTTCGCCCACGGAGCGGCCGAGATTCGCATCGAGGCCGAGCTTCTTGAGGGTCGCCTCGGCAAACGCGTCGGTGAGTTTGAAATACATGGCCTGACCGCGTGAGCGTTTTTGGGAGCCTACGGAGAGGTAGGAGCCGAATTCCTCAGGACTGAGATGCGAGGCGATCAGCGATTCCGGGATGAGCGACAGGTATAGGTAGGGTTTCATAGGGGGAGCAAGGTTGCCGGACCAAATTTCCGGTTATCGCCACATTAACCTTTAATTGCACGCAAGGGCTGCGCGTGGGTTGGCAAAACCTATGCGACTTTTGCAGAACTTTCGCACACGTGTCTTTTCGGAATGCGCCGTAGCATTTATCCGATTCATGGGAGGAGTGGATCCGTGACGGCTGCGGGGCAGCGTAGTCAGAAAATTCTCGCGCCGGAAATACGGTGCGCAGGCGCAACTTTACAGTAACACCAAGTCGTTCCGGTGGACGACTTCGAGGTGTTTGCGCGAGGGGAAGAGTGGGCGGAGCTGGTCGCTATTTTTCCCGGCGATGGCGGCGATCTCGTCGTTGCTGAAGGTGGTTTTCCCGCGGGCAAAGATGGTGCCGTCGGGGCCGGCGATGCTGACCACGTCGCCAGAGGCAAATTCGCCTTTGGCTCCGGTTACACCGATGGCGAGCAGGCTGCGGCCTTCGTCGCGGAGCACGGGGACGGCACGGGTGTTGACGGTTATGGTGCCGGCGGGGCGCTGGAAGTAGGCGAGCCAGAGTTTCTTCGCTTCCATGGGCAAGCCGCTAGGGACAAAAAATGTGCCGGGGCCGACGCCGGCGAAGATGCGTTGGAGGACTTTTTCCTCGGCTCCGCTGGCGATGTAGACGCCGCAGCCGGATTTGATGGCGAGCTTGGCGGCGGAGATTTTTGAAATCATGCCGCCGGTGGCGGTTTCGCTGAGGGTGCCACCGGCCATGGCTTCGATGGCGGGCGTGATTTTTTCGACGACGGGCACGATCTCCCCGGTGCCTTTCATGTCGATAAGGCCTGGTGCGGTGGAAAGGATGACGAGGTGCTGGGCTTCGACGAGGCTGGCGACCATGGCGGAGAGCGTGTCGTTGTCGCCGAATTTCAGCATGGCGTTGATTTCGGCCGCGCTGACGGTGTCGTTTTCGTTGATGATCGGAATGGTGCCGTAGGCGACGAGCTGGTTGAGCACGGACTTGACGCTGAGGCAGCGGTCGCGTTCGCGAAGATCTTCGCGGGTGAGGAGGACTTGGGCGACGGTGAGACTGTGAGGCTCGAAACCGCGCTGCCAGGTTTGCATGAGCAGGCTTTGGCCAACGGCGGCGCAGGCTTGCTTTTTGGAGACTTCTTTTGGTTTTCGCGAGAGGCCGAGGCGCCCCATGCCGAGGCCGACGGCGCCGGAGCTGACGATGAT
>JAYTWC010000644.1:0-7673 GCA_043743635.1 Verrucomicrobiota bacterium
CCGATCGAACCCCACGGCAATTCCGTTCCTGTCGTTTCATCGACGATCTTTACCTGCACATGCGGCATCGGCTGGCCACAACTCCGATCACCCGACAAAAAGGCGTTCGGATGCTGAATCACGACCATCGCGGCGGTCTCCGTCATGCCATAACAAATGGATACCGGCACACCAGCCGCTGCAGCAGCCTCGGCTACCTCCGGCCATAGCGGGCCGCCACCAAGAAACACGGAGCGAAATTGTTTTAATCGCGCCACCGCCGTCTCATTCCCCAGCAGGCGCTGCAGCTGCGTCGGCACAAGCGACAAAAACCAGCCCTCATCTTTAAGCGGCAAATCCGGCCACTCGCCTAACTCCAGTTGTTTCCACGACCAAGCGACGTGTTTTCCGCCTGTATCCGCGCAACGGATACGCGCCATCAATCCGCTCACATGATGCGCCGGCAAAACATCCAACGCGTTCACCTTTTTGACGCCAAAATGCTGGCAAAAACCCTGCACGGCCACGCCAAGCGTCCACTCATCGTGCCTTGCAAAGCGTAGCGTGCCACTCGTCCCGCCAGTCGGAATACACAACCAACCACCACCGTCCGCGCACGGCACGGCCGCGCTCTTGAGCGCCTTTTCAAATTGCGCCAGTTCAATCGATCCCCATTTCGGATCGCGTAGAAAAATCTGTTCACCTCGTTCCACCGCAAAACCGGTCGCCAACACCAACGTCCTTAACTCAAAGCGTTCCATACCGCCTCCTCATTGATCGCTGCGACATCTTGCGGCCGGATAAACGGCGCCTGATACGGCCCATCAAAACGATGATCCATAAATAAAGGCCACACCCCAAAACCCAGCGCACGTGCTTCGCCACCAAAGGCAAAAGCCAGCCGCAACGCCGCCTTCGCACCCACCGCCGTTTCCAGCGCCGAGGAAAAAACCACGTGCGCCTTGGCCTTTTCCAATCGTGAAATCACCGCCGCTGCGTCGCCGAGCAACGCCGGTTTCACCACAAACACGCCCGGCCAGCCGCGCTCCAGCCAGTCCGTCACATCACCCGCGCTCACCACGGATTCATCGAGTGCGATCGCCGTAGGATAATCATTCGCCAGACCCAACAGTAAATCCGCCGCACCTTTCGCGTCCGCTGCGATCGGTTGCTCGATGAATTCGACCGGTCGCTCCGCACAACGCTCTAACCAACGCTCGGCCCTACGACGATCCCAGGCGCCATTTGCATCCAGCCGCAGCTTCGAACCCTCCGGCAACTTCGCGATCAAATCATCCAAAAGCGGTAATTCCTCGCCAATATCCGCCACGCCCACTTTCCATTTGAAGGTGCGGAACCCTGCCTCGACCTTCAGTTCAACCTGCGCCAACGCCGCACGTCCCGTCGGCAACAGGGCCGCCACTGGCAATGCCTTTTTGCTCTCAAAGTCATCTGCGCCGCACGAGTCCAGCGCCGAGCTCAGCGCGAATCGCAAACACACCAACCGCTCCGGAATCGATGCCAGCACATCCGCGCCAACCCGCTCGCCGAAACCACGGCATACCGCCTCAGCCTCATCAACTGTTTCTGTTCCAAACCAATTAATGGGAGCCACTTCGCCAAAAGTTACCACGCCCGTTTTATTCTCCAACCGCAGCAGCAGCCCTTCGCGTTCCGTCCAAATCCCATGCGCCGTTCGCACCGGTTGGCGAAATGGCTGTCTGTAGCGTCGGAAACCAAAGAGATGCATCAGCGTCTAATACAATATCTCCCCAGCGGCTTGGCAAGGACCAGCACACCCACAATTTTCGCCCCAGTATTTTAAAATCAGCTTTGCCTCTTCAACCCTAACCTTTTCTTCTCCTTTTTATGAAATCCATTCGGTTCATCTTCGTGGCGGCGACGATGTCCACCGCTGCCTTTGCAGCTGACATTACTCTCACCGACGGACGCATGTTCAAGGACGCCTCCATCAGTTCGCAAACCCCTCGTAACGTTACCATCAAGCACACCCAAGGCCTGAGTTCTGTCGGCAAAGACCTTCTCCCTCCGGATCTCAAGGCACTGTACCCGATCAACGAAGCCGCTGCCCGCCAGGCCGATGAAAAAGCCGTCGTTGCTCGTGAGGCCGCACTGAATGCCCGAAAAATCGAGTCCGAACGCATCGCCCGCGTCCTTGCCGAACGTCAAACCGCCGCTGTAGAAATAGAAGCTAACCAGGCCAAAGAAGTATCTCAGAATGCCAAAGCAGCCAGTTCGGCCCGGGCAAACGCTAAAAGACTCGCCGAACGCTATTTTGAGAAAGACTATAGCTGGGCGCCCGCCGGCTCGCGCACCGCCAGCGTGACGATCGACGAAATCCGTCCTGCCGATGGGGCTGATGGGCGTTGGTTCGTCACCGGCCGCGCGGTTATGAAAATCTACCATGCTTCAGCAACGGGCAACTCATCCTTTCAAATGGGCGGCGACTCAGCCTCGCAATGGCGCGACCAGTATAACGCTAACCAATTCGATCAAATGAATCGCCAGGCCGAGCAAACGCAGCGCGCCTCCCGCGACAATCAAACTAATCCCGATTCTTCGCGTAACCGCGATTCGCAATCAAGCCGTACCTCCAACCGCTCTGATTATTCCCGACGTTCCTACAACGACACCCGCGACTCCAATCCGCCGCTTTTCGTCAATTACAACAACCACTACGACGAAGATAACAACTACACGTTCGAGACACGAAATTTCGAAGCCTACTACTCGACCGAAAACGGAAGCCCTTCGATCAATATCACCGTACGCTAGGCGAAGGGCAGAAATTTCAGACCTTCCACCAAAGATTTTCACGGTTTTGCGCAAAGAAACCACTACGCAGCCACGCACTGGCCTGATTTTGCCGCAAAAATTTCCATTGAGCTTTTTCCGGCCGCTATTATTTCGATTGTGGCAACCATGACTAAGGTTGCATCACCCGCTCCACATCCGGCCGACGCAGAGTTTTTCTTGCCCGCCGAAACGTTTTTCCGCTCCAGCCTGCCGACCGCGCTGACCTTTGACGACGTCTCGCTCGCGACACTCTACTCGGAAATCCTCCCCAAAGACGCCGACACCTCGACCGCTCTTTCCGAGACGCTCCGGCTGCCGATCCCCATCATCTCGTCCGACATGGACACCGTCACCGAGTCGCGCATGGCCATCGCCATGGCCCTCAATGGCGGCCTCGGCCTCATTCATTACAACATGACGCCGAAAGACCAGGTGAAGGAAGTCGCTCGCGTCAAACGTCACGTCCACGGTCTCATCCAGGACCCGATCACGGTCGCGCTCGATGCCTCCATCGCCGACGTGCTCGCCATGATTGAGCAAAAAAAATTCGCGTTCTCCACGTTTCCCGTCGTCGACGCCGAGGGAAAACTCGCTGGATTGCTCTCAGGCAACGTCGTTAAAGAACGTTATAAATCAAAACGCGTTTCCGAAGTCATGACCGCCCGCTCCATCCTCGTCACCGAGCACGAGCGCAACGTCGCCAAAGACCCGATCCGTGCCGCCGATCTTTTCTTTAACGAACACATTGGCATCAACAAAATGCTCGTGCTCGACGACCTCGGCCGCCTCCGCGGTCTCGTCACCAGTTCCGACGTCGAACGCATCACCGGCGAAGCCAAATCCCGCCGCAAGCCCGCTCGCGACGCCAATTTCCGCCTAGTCGTTGGTGCGGCACTTTCCCCCGTGCGCAAACCCTCTGGCGAACTCGACCGCGACAAGATCATCGCCCACGTCGGCGCCTTGATGGACGAATCCGTCGACGCCGTCGCCATCTCCACCGCGCACGGCCACACCGCTGGAGTCGGCGAGATGGTTAGGATCGTTCGCAGCGCCTTCCCCTCGATCACGATCATCGCCGGCAACGTCACCAGCGCCTCCGGCGTCGAGTACCTCGCCGATTGCGGCGCCGACGCGATCAAGGTCGGCCAAGGTCCCGGCTCGATCTGCACCACGCGCATCGTAGCAGGCGTAGGCATTCCCCAACTCACCGCGCTCTACGCCGCGAGCAAGGGTGCCGCCGCCAAAGGCGTCCGCATCATCGCCGACGGCGGCATCACCAAATCAGGCGACATCGTCAAAGCCCTCACCCTCGCCGACTCCGTCATCCTCGGCGGCCTGCTCGCCGGTTGCCGCGAAGCGCCCGGTGAGATCATGGAAATCAACGGCAAACTGTATAAACAGTACCGCGGCATGGGCAGTCTCTCGGCGATGAAGGCCGGTTCGGCCGCCCGCTACGGCCACGACAAAAACGACAACTCCCGCAAGATCACCGCCGAAGGCATCGAAGCGTTGAAAGAAGTTTCCGGTTACACCGACGATGTTTTGGCGAACCTGATCGGCGGCGTGCAAAGCGGCATGGGCTATCTCGGCGCGAAGAACTTGGCCGAACTCCGCACCAAAGCCCGCTACATCCGCGTCAGCTCCGCCGGCATGAAAGAAGCCGCCCCGCACGACGTGATCGAAGTCTCGACGAAAAAGAACTGAGGCAGCTTATCACACCGGCGTTTGTCCTTCTGAACGAAGTGAAGAAACCAGTGAAACCCCCGCCCTGAAAAGCTTACTTCGTTACGGAATTGCCGACTTCAACCCTGCAATTCCGGAAAATGTTACGACTATACAACGTTCGGCAAAACATGAAGGCTCTTGTTTTTCTATTCCTTATCTTACTGGCTGGATGCCGTAGTCAGACTGCGCAGGATAGACTGTTATCCATGAGCGAGAGAGGTAGAGAAGGATATGGCGTCGCACCCAGTTGGCCGGCGGAATCAATCAAGATTACTTCATTCGACCAAAACTTGGATTCGCCGCCGATTTTGAAAGCGAGGAGTGAACGGCTGGAACCGACTCCGATTCAATTCGGAGCGGGAAAGGTGCGTGCGAGAGTGGTGGTGAATGACGACGGTAGCGTGAGAAAAGTCGAAGTTGTAGAATCGTCGGCGCAGCGCTGCGTAGATAGTGCGTTACCTGAGTTGAAGAAGTGTAGTTTCTTTCCAGCAAAGAAGAGTGGCGCGGCTGTTGAGTGTGTGATCGAGTGCACCGTTGCACTTTATTATATTGATGAATAGGCCGAACCAGACGCTACAGCACAACGACCATGGCTGTCACGGATTGTGCGGACGCACACTCCGCGCCAGCCACGGTCGTGGCTGACCTGGGACGTTAGGCAAAAAGCCATGTGTGCATTCATCAAACAACAATCTCAAGATGCTGAAACCCATTTTCAGGCCGCGCTTCCCGAGAAGCAGCCGTACGAGGGCAAGGCTACGCAGAGGCAAAAACAGAGGATATGGGAACTCGGAGTCAGGGATCAGCAATTGATCGACGGATTA
The DNA here is from genome assembly GCA_043743635.1 of Verrucomicrobiota bacterium. Taxonomy (GTDB): domain Bacteria; phylum Verrucomicrobiota; class Verrucomicrobiia; order Opitutales; family Opitutaceae; genus JADKHC01. The sequence goes on from JAYTWC010000644.1 coordinate 5,346, forward strand.
GGAAAGAAGCAGGCGAGCGTTTTGATCGACCAACTTTATGGCTTCTACAAAAATGAAGTTAGGATTCGCTCCGGCAAGCGATGGAGTATGGTTGGAGTCATCAGCCTTATTACGGCTTTCATCAGCCTTTTCGTCGTGCGTAATTTGGATGCATTAAAAAGTTCGGATTTGTTTTTCCTGATCATGATATGCAGTGTTATTTTCGGCTTATTCGCACTCGTGAAAGGCGTGATAATCAGTGTCGTCTCAAAAATATCAAAATAGCTGGGCGAATCGGATAGCCGGAGGTAATTAGCCTCCGGCCCCCACACCACCCGGCATACGGGTCTGTACCGAACGGTTCCGATCTGATTACGTCGCTTGCGCCTTCGTCACAGGTTGTTGTCCCTGCGCCGTTGGTTTCGGCGGGGCCAATCAGACCGAGTCGGGTTTTGTCGTTTGGAGTTCGTTGGGGTAGCCTGCCAGAAGAGGGGAAAACGAGTTCACTGCGCACATTGGCCTTATCCCGTTCATTTATCTGTTCCGTTAAAAACATTAGTCAGACACCTTGCTTTGCCCCGACGCCCACTCCTTCAGCGCTATCAACTCGGGCGTAGATTGATTCCCTGCCGATTGCGGCTTCAACCAGACCGCCAGCCGCACCATTCCATCAGCTCCCACCGGAACTGTCGCAATCAAGATACGCTTCCCGGGGTTCGGCGCATCATAACCGTTCGCCGGTGGGTCAGCCGGAATCACTGAAAACATGGCTTTAGTTGTACCAAGAAGTTCGACCTGAAGTTCACGACCTTTTTCGCGCAGTGTTGCATGCGCTCCGTCAACGACCACCTCCGAACCCGTGACCATCGCCCAACGCACGCTGACTCCGGGTTTGGCTCCGACGATTTCATCCTGAATCAAAACCGAAAGCCCCTCCAGCATCCTGAATCCACGCTTCACCGAAGTGGCCTGACCAGCGAAAACCGACGACATATCCAAAATACCAAAAGCTGCTGCACGTTTGCCACTGAACGCCTCGAACTCTGCCGATCCAGCGACACGATGCAGCTGCCCGTCAATTGTGAGCGTGTTGTGGCTGAAATTGTTCAACCGAAATACCTGCCAGCGTTGCGATTCCTGTTTTTTGTTCCAGAGATCGATTTTCTTCGACTCCAACGATTCATAATCCTGCGCGCCCAGATCCTGCGCCCAACGAACGCCATCAGCCTCAAACACGAAAGATCCCGCATCCATGTGCGCATGGCTCAACCCAGCCGAACCACCCTTGAAAGCTAAATACAAAGCGCGTGACTCAGTCCATGAACTTCGAAAAACGCCAATTGGATTTTCTCCACGACCCTGCCAGCAAAGCGGCAACGACGGACTCGCTTCAAATGCTCCAGGCGACGGCCACCAGAGCGCTGTGAGCGGATAAAACCGATTGGTTTCTCCCAGTTCGCCCGCTTTTTTGCCCTTCGATACCGCCTCAAAAAAGCGCCGCTCCATCCGCACCAACCCTGGATCTTTCACTTGCCGCGCAAACCAGAATAACGCCGGTTCGAGTGAGGTTCCTGCAGTTCCATCCGAGTAATTGAACGCCAACCCTGACGGACCCACCATTTCAAGATAAGCGCCAGCGCTCGCACAGAATCCCGGCGAATCCGGTAACGCCCAATCGATACCCAGCGCGGACTTCAAAGCCGCGATCAACAGCACTTGATAATTCGTACCATAGCTCCAATAGCCCGGCCCCTCAGGATAAACGCCGTCGGGAGCATACGGTTTCAGGCCATGCACAATCCCTGCCTTAGCCAACACGAGAATTTTGGCGGCAAGCTCTGGTTCATCTTCCGCGATCGCCAGCGCACCAAGGGTCAATCCGCCAAAACAAACTTGATTCCAGTTGTTCTCATTTCTCTGCCACGAGTTGAACGATGCCTTTTCGTCAAGCGCCAGACGCAGGCCTTTGGACGCGATGGCGTGGCGAATTTTCTCACGCACATCAGGCGCCAATCCGTCGTACAACCAGTCATAACCAATCGCCAGCGCTGCCGTCATCTCGGCCGTGTCGAGAAAATGCGAGGGATTCCAGTCGGCAAATGCCGCCGCCGTCAGTAGTTCGACCTCAGCCCGTCGTAAAAATGCCTCATCGGGATGAAGACGATAAGCCGTGGAGAGCAACAAAGTCCGTTTGAGCACCTCGCGCGAAACCGCGAGCAGACGCTTCCCGGTTTTGTGGTATTCGACTGGCGGCTTTTTCAACAAAGCTCGTGCATCTTCTTCAATGTGCGCCCCAAGCAAGGCGAAACGTGGATCCGTTTCTTTCAATTTCGCCAAATCAGTCCAAAC
>JAYTWC010000645.1:0-2582 GCA_043743635.1 Verrucomicrobiota bacterium
GATGATCGCGATTTCCGCCCTCGTCTCGAAACGCGGCCCCTGCATCTGCACGTACACCTTGCCGCCTTGGATCGCAAACTCGGGCGCCAACCGCCCAACCAACATCGGCACCAGATTATTCTCAATTCCCGGCGCCCCGCCCTTAAGTTCATCGTCAAAAAAAGTCTGCGGCCCCTGCTGTAGGCATACGTAATCGCTGCACGACACCAAGGTCCCCGGCGGTAACTCCGCCTTGAGCGACCCCACCGAATTAACCGAAACCACATCAATAATACCAAGGTCCGACAAGGCCCGGATGTTAGCGCGATAATTAATCGCATGCGGCGGTTTTGGCACACCGTAACCATGCCGGTTCACCAATACATGTTCGCCCTTCGCCTTATAGGTCACCGGCCCGTAAACAGTCTGAATCTGCTTCACCTCCCAACCGGCGAACAGATCCGAATTCACGATGCTCGTACCACTGATAAACGCGACTTTCATGCCGGAAACATTCGCCGGGAATGCGCCCCGGTCAATCCCGAAGACCACGCAGTTCCTCCTTGCCGACCCAACCTAACTACCCCAATTTGCGTGCCTCATGAGCAACCCCGTTCCCGCTCCCCTGAGCCCCACCGGCTCCAACCTCACGCTGGCGAAGGAAGATAAGTACTTCACCTTCGTCCTTATCATCTCGATCCTCGTCTGGCTCGGCCTGCTGATTTCGATTTTCGGCATATTCTACGCCGGACTTTTTGGAGTTATGTTATGGATCGGTAGCGGCTTGCTCACCGCCCACCTGCGAGCCGAAGCCGTTCGTATCGACGAACGTCAGCTGCCACAACTCCACGCCACCTTCCTTCGCGTCTGCCAAAAGCTCAACGTGCGCACACCGCCAAAACTCTACGTTTTGCAGGCTGGCGGAGCCCTCAATGCCTTCGCCACCCGCTTTTCCGGTCGCGACTTCGTCGTTGTCTTCTCCGACATGCTCGAAGCGTTCGGCCCCGAATCCTCGGAAATCCAGTTCATCCTCGGCCACGAACTCGGGCACCTGAAAAGCAATCACATCACCAAACGCATCTTCCTCGCACCCGGCGTATTCTTCCCTCTCATCGGCCCCGCTTACCTGCGCGCCTGCGAAGCCTCCTGCGACCGGTTTGGTGCATACGCTGCCGACAACCTCGACGGCGCTCTTCGCGCCATGATGACCCTCAGCGGTGGAAAACAAAAAGATCTCGCCATGGACGCCCTCGCCTTCGCCGGGCAGCACTACGAAGAGCGCGGCTTCTTCATTTCCTGGCACGAACTCACCTCCACCTACCCGACCCTCACGCAACGCGTCGTCAACCTCCTCGCCCTGCGTGATCCACAATACACCCGCACCGCACCGCGCAACCCGCTCGCTTACCTCTTCGCGATAGTTACGCCCGGAGGTCAGCTCGGCGGCGGTGCTGCCAACATGCTGGTTTTTGTCATGATCATCGGCCTGCTCGCCGCCATGGCGATCCCGGCGTTCTCCAAAGTCCGCGAAACCGCCCAGCTAAAAGCCTGCGCCAACAACGAACGCATGATCCAATCTGCCTACCAGCAATTCGAGCTCGAAGCCGGCAAAGCCCCCGAAAACTACGACCAGTTCATCGCCCCTGATAAACCGCTCACCGCCATGCCCAAATGCCTCTCCAACGGTAAATACACCATAACATCCGTGGACGGTGGCGGCTGCGAAGTCACCTGCAGCATCCACGGTGACGCGATCGCCAAAAGCAAACGCCCCCAATAACCAATCGGTCATAAACAGAACCACGGCTTCTCCTTTTCAGGGCTTTGTGGCCGGCGCGACCACTGCATCAGCAGCGGGCGTGACAGATGCGGCCTTTGGCACTAGCGCCTAGTTTTCTTCAGTTAATTTTAACCATATTAGCACGCTCGGTATCTGATACTTGAGTTACCAAGACTACCACAAAACCGTTCTTTTCTTTAATAAGTGCGGTTTGTTCGGTCGATAATACTTGCTCAATTTTATCTGGGGTTAAATTCCACATCGATCCAGTAAGCGGATCGACTACTACCATCCCTATAACCCCGCCGATCAAAATATTGCCGAAATACCAGCCAGACAATTCAGGACGAAGGGTAATTTCTGTGGTTTTATATCCAGCCAGTTCAAACTTCACGGTGTATCCCTGCCCCATGAAGTATCCGCGTCTAGGGTCGAGCGAAACGGTCAACGGTGTCATGCCGGTTTGTACAACCTGATCTAGGCCAACCTTCGTGACCGACACTTTCGCGCCCGCTGGTTGGGAAGATACCGAGATACTTCGATTACCCCCGTTAAATATTGAAGCACAGCCGCCAGAAAGCGCGACTGCAGCAGTTATTGCTAGCACACCAACGGTGCGCATTTTATTAGTTGTTGTATGCATACGTGGGAATTAATTTTGCCTAACGTAAAAATGTGCCGCGCCTGTGGCCGCCGCGACTCGTGCCCCGCACGAGGCGTGACAGACCAATGGCACTAAGTTAGGGTTATAGGGGGAGGACAAGGTTCGGGTTATTGTTGCTGTAAACGGCTCTTTATCAAGGCTTTTTGGCATTGCCTATGC
>JAYTWC010000646.1:0-4842 GCA_043743635.1 Verrucomicrobiota bacterium
TGCTCACCGTCACCGACGTGCTCAAAGGCCTCGTCACCACCAACACCTACGCTTGGGACGCTTCGCAAACCGTCTCCGTCCCCTCCGGCGTCGCTGGCATAGCCCTCACCTCCGTCTACGCCGTCAGCACCGTCACCAAATCCACCGACGGCGTCATCACGGCCAAACCAACCGTTACCGCCTACTACGACCGCGTTGGGCGCGTGATTCGCACGATCAAAGCCGGCTTCGCCAACCAGCAAGCCATCACCGACACGATCTACAACGTCCTCGGCCAGGTCGTCGCCATCTCCAATCCCTACGCCTCCGGCGGTGCGGCCGCGTTCTGGACCAAGACCGCCTACGACCCCATGGGCCGCGTGGTCACCGTCACCGCGCCCAATGGCACCATCACCACCAACAGCTACGCTGGCCGCATCACCCAGGTCACGGTCGCCGCCAACGACCGCGATCCGCAGACCAACAGCACCCTTGTTGATGCCAAGGGCCGCACCGTCGCCGTTTGGAACGCCGACAACGCTCCCGCTCTCACCGCCATCGACGGCTCCGACACCGCCAAATCCGCCGCCGTCTCCACCGCCTCCATCGCCTACGGCCTCGACGGTTTTGGCCGCATGCGCACAACCACCCTCAAGGGCCAATCGCAGACCATCACCGCCGCCTACGATCCCCTTGGCCGCCAAACCGCCCTTAACGATCCCGACAAAGGCGCTTGGTCCTACGTCAACAACGCCCTCGGTCAAGTCGTCCGCCAGCAAGACGCCAAGCACAACGTCACCACCTCCACCTTCGACCACCTCGGTCGCCCACTCAGCCGCATCACGACCGAACCCAGCGGCCCGGTCGAAACCGCCAACTGGTACTACTACGACACCGTCACCGACGCCACCCGCCATCTCGTCGCCCAAGGCGATCAAGGCTGGATCGGTGCCCCCCAGCGCGACGAAGCTCTCACCACCGGTGCCCCCGGCTACGGCGCCTCCCAAGCCACCAACGTCCATTTCTACGACGCCAAAGGGCGTCCCTCGCTCGACCTCTCCCTGATCGATGGCAAATGGTTCTACACCGCCAACGAGTACGACGCCTACAGCCGCCCCTCCCAAGTCCGCCACTTCTGGCGCCCCTCCGGCCACGAGTCGCCCTCCGACCAGCCCTACCTCTGGCAGGACTACGGCACCACCACCACCTACGATACCCAGAGCTACCTCCTCTCCCTCGCCGATACGCGCGGCAACACCTGGTGGCAGGCCGACGCCGCCACCGGCTACGACTACCTCGACCGCCCGGTCAAATTCCGCAAAGGCTCCGGCCACTGGACCCAGCGCACCTACCGCGCCGAAGACGGCCTGCTCACCGCCATCGACACCGGCGGTGGCGCCGTGCAAGCCCTCACCTTCGGCTACGACGGCCTCGGCAACCTCGCCACCCGCGCCGACACCCTCCACAATCTCGCCGAAACCTACGGCTACGACTCGCTCAACCGCCTGACCACGCGCAACGGCGCCGAAACCACCGCCTACCTACCCAACGGCAACATCGCTTGGAAGAAAGACGTCTCCGGCAACAAGAGCGCCGCCTACGCCTACGATTCAGCCAAACCCCATGCCGTCGCCAACGCCTTTGGCTACAGCATGCAGTACGATGCCAACGGCAACCTCTTCACCCGCACCGGCCAGGGCCACATCTGGACCACGCAGTGGGCTGGCTTCGACAAACCCCGCTGGCTCGCGCAAGACACCCAAGGCAACGAATTCGTCTACAACGCCAACCGCTCCCGCGTGCTCGAATTCGACTTCGACCAGCTCAGTGGCGGCGTCCCCTCGCACTACACCCGCAAACGCCTCTACGCCCGCGGCCCCGCTGTGGAATTGGAGTACAAAAACTCTGCCGGCAGCGGTGCCACCTGGACCATGGACAAAGTCCGCCTCTACATCAGCGGCCCCGACGGCACCGCCGGCGCGATGGAGTACAACCCTGGCGCCCCCGCCGAAACCGCCTGGACCGGCAAAGTCTATCACAACGACCACCTCGGCTCCGTCGAAAGCATCACCGATCTTGGAGTCACCCAGACCGCGTACTCGACCGACAGCTCCGGCCGAACCGGACGCTACAGCTACGACGCCTGGGGCCAACGCCGCGACGCCGCCGACTGGAACGACGCCCCCGACACGACCGCCCACGGCGGCCGCGACGACCTCACGCCCAAAGGTTTCACCGGCCACGAAATGCTCGACACCCTCGGCCTCGTTCACATGAACGGCCGCATCTATGATCCGCTCCTGGGCAGGTTCCTTTCTGCGGACCTCGTAGTGCAGTTTCCGGTCGATTTGCAGAGCTATAATCGGTATTCCTATGTCCGGAATAACCCGTTGACGACGTTCGATCCGAGCGGATGGGAAGAGAAGCTGAAGAACGTGATGTACGACGGCAATACACTCATAATCAAGCGAAGCTTAGTGAGTGACATTACGCATTTCTTTTCTGGCAAGAAAGACTTTCCAGGGCTGGAAGGGTACGATGTGCACATGGTGGCCCCGTCTTTAGCGAAGGAGATTATACAGCGTGAGGGCCTGATGGACGCTGAAGTGGCGGTCTTCTTCACTGCTATTATTGCAGATCAGGCCGCGCAAACGCCCAAAACTCCAGCCGAGAAGCCCATCGAACAACAGAAGGAAAAACAAAATTCTAGCGATGGGAAGATGGATTCAAAGAATCCACCCAGCCAGGCACCGGAACAGAACAAGGACGACAAACCGTCATCCAGGGAGTTGCGCAAGAACATGGAAGCAGCCGGGCGCCCCGTGAGCAAAGATGAGGCCGCCCACCACATAGTTGCAGGTACTGACAAAAGAGCTGCTGAATCACGAGAGCTCTTGAAGGAGTCTAATATACCGATAAACAGTGAAGCGAATGGCGTAGCGTTGCCGCAAAATACTTCGTCACCAAATCCCGACGATAAGACAGTTCACTCAACCATGCACACCAATGAATATCACGAAGGCGTGACCGAGACATTAAAAAATACCGCTGCCGAAGACCGAGAAGCTGCCCTCCGAGCGATTGCTGAGGATCTGGAGAAAAAGAAAAAGCAGTGATGACGGTATACAAAATCACAACAGCATCTAACGATCATCAACGCCTGGTGGCGGAGGATGACGCGATCTGGAAGCATGTTCGTTTCGATTGTTCGCCCAGAAAAGACTGGATTCCTCCTAAGGTCAGAATTTTTGATCCTACAAAGCCAAAAGGCGACTTCCTTTCGTTCGCGTCTGGATCACTCACCGTGCGCTCTGAAAAGTTGGAGCTTGTGCGGAGTTCCTTCGAAATGGCAGGGGAGACTCTTCTGCTGGACGGACAAAATGAACGTTATTGGTGCCTGAATATTTTGACCTGCGTTAACTGTGTGGATGAGGAGGCTAGTGAGTGGCTTATTGACCCTAAAAGCGGGAAAAGAATAACGCTTAAGAAGCCGGTTTTCCGGCGGGGCTTCTTGGCTACGTCATCCATCTTCAAGGTTCCTCAGCAACCGGGTTCTGTTTACGTGTGGGATGACGAGAACGAAGGTTTTTTCTTCGAGTATCAGTCAAATAAGATGACAGGTTTGAGGTTTGATCCGATTGCTTTGGTGGACCCCACCTAGGCTGCGGTGGCAGCAGTATCTTTCGCCTTTTTAGTTCAAAAACCGACCGTTTGCCGAACAGGTAGTGAGCGGTTGAATACAAGAGGGAGAGCAAACCCTCAAAAAAAGGGGGAGGATTAACGAACGCCGGGGTCTGAAACCCTGGCGTTTTTCGTTTTGAGAGATTGGCGATAGGGTTTTGCAGCTGAAAATTTGGTCAAACCGGACCCGGTAAAACCCTCCAATTTTTGCGTGCCTCATAAGTGGCTGCAAATGAGCTAAATAAAACATAAGTGTTACCGACTTTTCTCTGATCGTATAAATTGCCAAATTGGCGCCGTAGAGGTTTTTGGCGGTCAGCCGTACTGACATCGTATTTTGCGGCTAAATTGCCGCGCTGTGATCGCATCTGTGATGAGGCGGAGCGGATGGGCGGAAGTGAGGATGCAACGCATACGATGAGAGCGTGGATTTTGTGCGCAGCCGATTTTTGATCGTAAGCATTCTGATCAAGGCGGTCGTATGATTTTGCGCTGAACTGTGGTCGTAAGCCTGTTTTGGCCGAGGCCGTCGTACGCGTACGACGGCAGCGGCTGGTTTGTCGCCAAACGTTGGATACGCCTACGATGTGACGATTGTCTTCATGGTGTCGTGGAAGGACAGCCCGAGGACCTGCACGAAGAAGTCGATGGTGTTGCCGGATCGGTCGCGTTCGGGCCAACGCCAGTAGCTGTCTTTCACGATGAGACCGGGGAAGGCGGTTACCGCAAAGTTGTCGGCAGGCAACTCGACCAGCGCGAGACCGCGTTTTGCGATGAGCGGAGCCAGCGGTGCTTTCCTCGCGTCGCGGATTTGCTCGCGCGTCCAGGGCGGGAGCTGCGCGGATTTAGTACTATGCGATGGATTGGTCACAGTCTTTGCGCCAATGCGGTTGCACGAGGACGCGGTTAACCTGTTTGAGATCGACGATACGGGTCTGATCGCGGACGGCTTCGATCAGCGAGGAGACGCAGAGATTTTTGGTTCTACGCAGCAACCCTTCGCCGGAGCGCACGATGAGGGCGAGCGCGTCGGCGGTGAGGGTGTTGTGGCCCAAACCAGCGCGATCCAACTCGGCCAGGATGAACGCTTCGATCGTTTCGGGCGCGAGGCGCGGCAGGATCACCGAGTAGGTGACTCTCGATCTGATTTCCTCGTTTTGAGCGAGGGAGAGCGTTTGCAGA
>JAYTWC010000647.1:0-2061 GCA_043743635.1 Verrucomicrobiota bacterium
CGAGTGCTGACGCCAGCCAGGGTTCCTTGGCGCTGGCCTATCAGTTTATCGCTGGGCAATGGTTGCCGCAGCAACCGGTACCGCCAACCGTTCCGCAGCAGACATCCGATGTTGTAGATAATATCCAAGTTGGTTTGGGCGGATTGCCTGGAGGCAACACTGCTTCTGTGGGGATGGATTACGTTTCTCTTGAAACCAAACAAACAGGTGGAAACCCGGAATCTGAGCAGCAGGCTGCGTATGTTCCAAGTGCCGATCAGGCGAAAACCGTAAAAGCGCTCGATCAGGTCGGGAAACTTTCCGAGCCGATGTCAGTTGGAACAAATGGGGTGGTTGCGGTGAAACCGGATTTGAAACAACCCGCGATATCCGTTTCCCAAAAAATAGACGCTTTCGATCCGGCCGGAGGGCGGTCCGTGCCGATGCCAGCTGAAACAGACGCAGCAGCTGTTGCTGCGAAATCAAATTCGAAACAGGCCGCCGTCTCGGCTCTACCTAAAACTGAAAAACCGACTGATGCGCCGGAACTTGCCGCGCAAACGCCAGATGCTGCCACCAGCACGGTGCTCTCGGCCGATGCTGCAGGAACGTTGAATCTTGGTCGGCGTTTCTCATCGGGTCGCACCGCCTTAGCACAGGCACCGGAAAAATTTGCCGCCTCGGGCGCTTCCGGGCTTCCCGATTCTGCCTCTGGGGTGAACTCCTCAACTGACCCAGAACAAAAAAAGTCTTTATTTATTGATGGTAAGTCGATTATCGACACTTCAAAGAAGATTGGCACGAGCACTGCAAACCGGGAGATCGCCATGCCCTATTCTGTCGCAAATAAAGCTTTCCCGGCCGCCTTTTCGTCGCCTGCGGGCAATGGCATCGAGGCAAACATTTCTCCAGATACAAAGGTTGATGCTTTGCTGTCCACGCAGGCGCCGCGATTGGTTCAAGAGATTCATGCGATCGCTGACCGCATATCGTCCATTGACCGCAATTCCGTCGAAGTACGCTTTGATTTCAGCGAAACCGACCGCCTCTCAGTCCGCGTTGAGTATCGTGATGGCACCGTTCATACGACGTTCAGAACTGATTCCGGCCAGCTTCGCGAGGCAGTAGCTCATGAATGGCAGACCCAAAGCGTTTCTGCCCAACAGCGAAACTATCGGATGGCGGACCCTGTCTTCGCCCAAACCTCGCCAGACCGGCAAAATTTTTCCGGCGACAGTTCGGGACGTCAGCGCGCCTTCGAACAGCAGGCGCAATCTGGATCCCCTTCCTTCGGCTTTAGCGGCCGTAATGCTGGATCAACACCATCTGTCGCGGCTCCGGCCGCTCGTTCCGCTCGTCCTGAAACCTCTCTGCATCTTCACGCTCTCGCTTAACCGTTTCTTGTCATGTCATCAATCGCCGCCACCTCTGCAGTTTCTTCTTCCACGCTAACAGACAACACCTCCGCCCGGGTCGCTAAGAAGACTTTGGGGCAGGACGATTTCATCAAGCTTCTCACCACACAGATGTCGAATCAGGATCCCATGAATCCGGTTTCGGATACGCAACAAATTGCCCAGCTCGCGCAATTTTCGTCCCTGCAATCCATGAACTCGCTCCTAACCAACTCGCAGTTGGCAAGTGCAAGCAGCATGATTGGGAAGAATGTCACAGCCACGGCCGCGGACGGCTCGGTGGCCAACGGTACAGTCGACTCGGCGCTGCTGAATGCAGGCACGGTCTACGTCACGATCGGAGGTCAGCCTTATGCGTACTCCACAATTTCTGAAGTAAAACCTGCGTCTACCGCCACGACGTCAACGACCACTCCCTGATCTTTTCACGGAATAAGACCCACTCGTAATCTCCAACTGCCTAATCCAACCCATATCTTTATATGTCACTTATCGGTACACTCACCTCTGGCGTCAGCGCAATGCGCGCCTTTACCAAAAGCCTCGAAGTCATCGGCAATAACATCGCGAACGTTAACACCGTTGGCTTCAAAGGTTCGAGCGTCAGCTTTTCCGACAGCTTTAGTAATACGCTCCGGTCATCCGACCCCTCAACGGCGACTACCTC
>JAYTWC010000648.1:0-2594 GCA_043743635.1 Verrucomicrobiota bacterium
CCACCGCACATGAGCAGCACGCGATACGGAAGTTCGAGCTTTTGCAGAAGGCGCTCGGCGTCAGCGCGGAGCTTATCGAGCTCTTCGTAACTCGACGACGGATGAACCCATTTTAATAGTTCGACTTTGTCGAATTGATGCAGGCGGTTAAGACCGCGCACGTCCTTACCATAACTGCCTGCCTCGCGACGGAAACACGGCGTGTACGCGCAGCGATAAACCGGCAGCACGCTCTCGTCCAATATTTCGTCGCGGAAGAAATTAGTCAGCGGCACCTCAGCAGTCGGCACGGCATAGAAGTGTTCTTCCGTCGTCTCGTACATCTGCCCTTCCTTATCGGGCAGCTGGCCGGTCGCGGTCGCGCTGGCGGCGTTGACGAAGATCGGCGGATTGACCTCCACGTAGCCGACCTTGGTGTCTTCATCGAGGAAGAACTGGAGCAATGCTCGCACGATCCTCGCGCCATCGCCAACGTAAAACGGAAACCCGGCGCCGGTCACTTTCGTGCCACGGGCAAAGTCGAAGAGTTTTTCGAAATCGGGAATATCAAAGTGCGGTTTCGCGTTGGGCGAGACGGCGTTGACGTCGCCATTCGTTGAATACACGACATTCTGCTCGGGCGTCTTGCCCTCGGGCACGCTGGCGTGCGGAAGATTCGGTAGGGCGAGCATCGCCTGTTTCCATTTATCCTCGGTTTCCTTGAGCTGAACTTCGCGTTCTTTCACCTGGGCCGAGACGGCTTTCATCTCCTGCACTTTCGCGATAAACTCCGGCGAACCCTTTGACAGCTTGGCCATGTCGGTGTTGGCGGCTTTTTGTTTGCCGCGAAGCGCTTCGACCTCTTGCAACTGGTTACGCCAGGCGGTGTCGAGTGCGAGCACTGCGTCGAGATCGACGTCGAGGTGTTTCTTGGCAATGGCGGCGCGGACAAGGTCCGGCGTTTCACGAATGAGCTTCGGGTCTAGCATGGCGTGAGAGCAAAACCGGTCAGTCGCTTCAATTCACGCAAATTCTGCGCGGGCACATGCGATGCACCATAAAACAAACCCGAAGAAAATAATGTGGGAAGCTGGAACGCTGGAACGGAGTCAATCCACCAAAGGTATTTTCCAGCCTTCCTGAGTTCCAAATTCGTATTCTCCTAAACGTTCTTCCCCAGATCAATCTCGCGTCAATATCCCCGAATCGGAAACGGCGCCGCCGTGCGTGAACGTCCGCCATCGAGCTTCTGAAAGCGCGCGTAAACGTCCTTCGCCGTGAGCAGTTTCAGATTTCCCAGCGGTGCCTGAACCACGTGATTGATCGGTCCAGTCAGCGGATAGGGCCCGAAAAGTTGCGGATCCGTCGGCCCGAAAATGCCAAGCACCGGCACGGCGAGCGCCGCCGCCAGATGCAGCGGACCGCTGTCGTTACAGATCACCCAGCAGGCGCGTTTGATCAACGCCGGTAACGACACGAGACTGGTGTTGCCCGTGAGGTTAAGGAACTGATTTTCCGGCGGTGCGTCCTTAAAATCAACATACGCGTTGCCCGCCCAAATGACTTTACGGCCGGAGCCGTCGCGCGTAATCGCCTCGGTCAATTCCTTGAAACCGTGCCATTTCTTTTCCTCGCGCCGACTGTCGGGAAACATCACCACCGGACTCGCACCCGTACGGCTTTCCAGAAAACTCAGATTCAATCCGTCAACCGGTCGAAACTGCACCGTTCCCTGCAACTCCGGTTTTGCATCAAGCACGGGACAAAATTGCAGCAAAATATCCATCGCGTGACTGCGCCGACCGGCGGGCGGCAGCGGCACTTTGCAATTATAAAAGAGACCTGCGCCCTCGCGCGCATCGCTGCGACCGGCTTTCACTTTGGCCTTCGTGCGCCACGTCATTAGGCCCGTGCGCAACAGTCCTTGAAAATCGAATACATAATCAAACTCTGTCTGCCGCACCTGGTTCATCAGATGCATAAAACCCGCCGGTCCGTCATTGCGGCGAAACACGTAAATTTGATCAATCGCCTCGCACGCACGCACCATCGGCGCAAAAATATCGCGCACAATCCACGAAATCCGAAGATCGGGTTTCTGTGCCTTGAGCGAGGTGGCGACTTGCAGTCCGTGAACGATATCGCCGAGCGAGGACGGTTTGATGATCAGAAGCTGGGTCATGGAAAACTGCGGTTATAGATTGTTCTTTTAACCGCGAACAGGCTTCGTTTGATGAAGTTTCCCTCGGTAAAATCAAATGATAATCGCCGCAATTCACACGAACCCCTAATTTGCAGACCGTTCGCGTGCTTAAATTCATCCTACAAGTCACTGGTTGGTCGATCGCTCACACCCCCGAAATACTGCTGCGTGCGTTTTCGCGCATCCTCGGGCACGGAATTTTAATCCTGATGCCGCGGCGACGTCGGCTCTTCTATTCCAACCTCGACCACGCTTTCCCCGGCAAACCACGCACCTGGCAAACTCGCATCGCCCGTGAAAGCAGCTGCCGCATCGTCGAAACCGCCCTGCACTCGCTGGCTTCGCCGCACTTTTCCGACGATCGCCTGCGCACCATGTCCACCATGGCTCCAGAGGCCATGAAGTTTTTTGC
>JAYTWC010000649.1:0-2419 GCA_043743635.1 Verrucomicrobiota bacterium
TGCGCACGGGCATTGACGCCGGTCGTGTGGTAGCTGTTATACGAAAACTGTTCGCTTGGGGCAAGGCGCGGGCTTTCGCCGACGATTTTGTCGCCTTCGACGACGAGGGAATCGCCGTCGTCGTGGTGGATGACCCATTTCCGACCGAGAAGTGTGACGACGCGATCGGAGGCATTGCTGATGGTGATAAAATAGACGAATGCGTGCGGTTTATCGAGCGGTAGGGACAGGCCGCCGTGGTGGTGCACGAGTTTATCGAGGCGAGCGGTCAAACCGGGAAGCGGAACGGAAGTAGGCATGTTTGTGATGTAAAGGGAACGAATTCAGCTGCCCCGCCTTTGCAACCTGCGGAGGTGTTTGTCATCTATTAAATGACAAGCTTGCCGGAGAAAATTGGAAATTGAGTGGTGCGGGCTGAAAGATGAATGCAGTTGCGCAAGGCGGTGTGGGCGCAAGCGTGGACGGGATGAATTGGAGCGATACGGTTGGCATTTTCTTGCTTGGGCTAAGTGGCACCGGGCATTGCCTGGGCATGTGCGGGGTGTTTTCGCTGGCGGTATCGGCCGGTCCGTCAGCGACGGGAGGAACGGGTGGCGTGGTGGCGCGGCAGTTATGTTATCAGTTGGGCAAGGCGACGTCGTATGCATTCGTCGGTTTGATATTGTTATGGGTGAGAGGCATGATTGAGGCGCAATGGCCGTTGCTGAAATTGCAAACGGTGCTGGGTTGGATGGTGGGTGTGGTGATGATCGCCATGGGCGTGGCGTACGCCGCGGAATGGCGGTTGCCGGTGGTCGCGTCGCGCTGGTGGCAGGGGAGTGCGGTGTGTGGGGTGTTGGTGGGTTTTGGAAAAACGCCTTCGATGGGGCGGAGTGTTTTGATCGGGTGGGTGAATGGCTTTTTACCGTGCGGGTTGTCTTTGATGGCGTTGCTGGCACTGGCGAATCGAGGTTCGACACTGGGCGTGGTGGCCGGAGCGTATGTGTTTGGTTTGGCGACTTTGCCTGGGTTGCTGGCGGTGGGATTGCTTGGGCAACGGGTCGGTATCACGCAGCGCCGTTGGCTGGTGCGGTTGGGCGGCGTGACATTAATTCTTTTTGGCCTGTTAACGCTGGTGCGCGGTGTACCGGCGGTCCATGCTTGGATGCATGAGCATTTGATGTGGGGTGGGGTGGCCGATCCGGCGCACGAGATGTGTCATTGAGCAGAAAGCGGGCTTTCCGCTTGCCAGTGTTTTTGTGCGGGCGCAAAAAACACCCTTCATGCAAAAGCTAGCCCTTCTTTCTGTGAGCGATAAACGCGGTCTCGTCGAATTTGCGACGGCCCTTGTGCAGCGTTTCGGATACAAATTATTGTCGACCGGTGGCACCGCAAAACTTCTCGCTGAAAAAGGGCTGCCCGTCACCGAGGTCAGTCAACATACCGGCTTCCCGGAAATGATGGAAGGACGTGTGAAAACCCTTCATCCAAAGATCCACGGCGGCCTGCTGTGTCGGCGCGACAAAGCCGATCATCTCGCTGCCGCCAAAGAGCATGGTATTGAGCTGATCGATCTCGTGGTGGTGAATTTGTATCCGTTTGAGCAAACGGTGGCAAAGCCGGGTGTGCATTTTGAGGAAGCGATCGAAAATATCGATATCGGTGGTCCGTCGATGCTGCGCAGCGCGGCGAAGAATCATGAGAGCGTTACCGTTGTGTGCGATCCGGCTGACTACGACGCAGTGGTTGCGGCTTTCGATAAGCCGGCCACGCTTCAGGCGTTGCGTCGGAAGCTCGCGCTGAAGGTTTTCCAGCGCACCGGGAGTTATGACACAGCGATTGCGCGTTATCTTGAAACGCAGCAGGACGAGCCGAATTTGGCGGAGTTGGCTGGTTTTCCTGAGACCTTTAGCCTGTCGTACAAGAAGGCGCAGTCGCTTCGTTATGGCGAGAATCCGCATCAACAGGCTGCACTTTATGGCACGTTCCATGACCATTTTCAGCAGCTGCAAGGCAAGGAACTTAGTTATAACAACATTCTCGATATAACGTCGGCCACGTACCTGATCGGCGAATTCCAGAAGCCCACGTTGGCGATTTTGAAGCACACCAATCCTTGTGGCGTCGCCTCGGCCGATACGCTTGAAACGGCTTGGGAAAAAGCTTACGCAACCGATCGCCAGGCTCCATTTGGCGGCATCATCATCGTCAACCGTACGCTTGAAGCTGAGCTCGCAAAAACCATCAGCGAGATTTTCACCGAAGTTATCATCGCGCCCCGTTTCAGTGATGAAGCGCTGGCGATTTTTGCGAAGAAAAAGAATCTTCGTTTGATGATCGCCAAGGCTGGACCTGACGCAGATTCGTTGCTCGACGTGCGCTCGGTGATCGGCGGTTTGCTCGTACAGGACCGTAACAAGATTTTGGGTACACCGGAAAA
>JAYTWC010000650.1:0-2314 GCA_043743635.1 Verrucomicrobiota bacterium
CAGGGTTTCTTTGAGAGTTACACGTTCAACTTTGATGCGAAGAACTCGCTCGAGCTGCGCGTTGGTCAGTGGATTATGAAAGATAATTCGGAGTATTCCTCCACCACGACCTCTGCGGTTGATTCCTGGGTGTTTGAACAACAACTCGTTTATACCAGCAAATTTGGTCACGGACATAACTTCATCGTCGCGCCTGGCGTCCTGTTTTATAATGCCTCCAACTCTGGCACCGCTTTCACGGGCGAAGCTCCTTTTAACGGTTCGACCCGTGGTTTGAAGCTTATCACGCTCCCGGTTGAAGTGAACTTCGCCAACGTGCTTGGCGCTGGTTCGCAGCTCAAAGTCTACGGCGATTTCGTTCATAATACCGAAGCAGGCACCCGTGTTTATCGCGTTTACGGTCTCTCGAAGTCCACGGTTTCCGAGGATGCCGACGCTTGGCTTCTCGGTGTTGGTTATGCTCAGGGCACCGGCAAGCTTCAGGGCGACTGGAGCGTTAAGCTTGATTACCGCAATATCGGCATCGGCTCAATCGACCCGAACATCAATGACTCCGATTTCGCTTTCAGCATGCTCAATCAGAAGGGCGCCAAGTTCGCTGCTTCGTATAACTTGACCGATTTCGCTTTGGCCAACCTCACGTTTTTCGCGACGGAAAATAAGCGTTCAACGCTCTATTATTCGCCGCTGTCCACGCTGGGCGGCTCGAAGATCATCCAGGCCGACATCGTTGTGAAATTCTAATTTCTACACGTCCGAAACCATCTGTCATATGAAAAAATTCCCCCTCATTCTCGCCACGGTGCTCGCCACCGTCGGTCTCGTCCGCGCTGAAAAGCTCGTGATCAAGGGCTCCGACACCCTCGGTGCCAAGCTCGTCCCGCAACTCGCCGAAGAGTACAAGGCCAAGAATCCCGGTACTTCTTTCGAGATTGCTGCCGAAGGTTCCACCACCGGCATCACCGCCATCATTGACGGTACCGCCCAGATCGGCATGTCTTCGCGCCGCGCGAAACCTACCGAGATGTCTGGCGGCCAGGCCAAGGGCGTCAGCCTCAAGCCCACGATTGTCGCTTATGACGGCATGGCTGTCATTGTGAATGCCAACAGTCCAATCACGGCCCTAACCAAGCGTCAGGTGAAGCAAATCTTCACCGGTGCGTCTACCGACTGGTCTGCGGTCGGCGGTGCTCCAGGCAAGATCTCGGTTTACACCCGCAATACGGCGTCGGGCACTTATTCCGATTGGAAGGAACTCGCTATGGACAAGCTCGATTATGCTCCGTCTTCGCAGAAGATGGCCGGTAACGAGCAGATCGTTTCCGAAGTCGCTAAGAACCCGAACGGTATAGGTTATGTCGGTCTCGCATACACGACCGCGCCCGGTATCAAGGTCATTCCGGTCGATGGCGAAGTCCCCACCAAGGAATCCGTTATATCCAAGAAGTATCCTTACGCTCGTCCTACGTTCTATTACACCAACGGCGAGCCTTCGGGCGAAGCCGCCAAGTTCGTGGAGTTTACGCTGAGCGATGCGGGACAGAAGATTGTAGAGAAGGTTGGTTTCGTTCCTGTCCGCTGATCTTTGCAGGTGAGTGTGTTTGTTTCGAGAATATCACAGAGGCCCACTTGTAGAAAACGGGTGGGCCTCTGAAGTTCTATCGCCTCCGCGAATTTCAACAATGTCGAATCCAGTCCTCAGCACCACACCCGCTTTTGCGATCGTTAAGAAACGCACTCGTTTCTTCGGGCTCTCAATCGACGAATGTATCCAGGCCTTCTTTGGTGGTAATGCCTTGGTTGGTGTCATCGTGCTGGGATTGATTACTCTGTTTCTCTTTCGCGAGGGCTACGAGTTTTTTGGACAAAACTATAACAACATCACGGTCTATCGCCGTGCCGGTCTTGAATACGTGGATATCATCCGGCAGCGCGACAATGATCATGCCGCGTTGGTTCGTTATTTGTCTGACATTCGGTTGCGTTCGTTGAGCCACCTGCTGAAGGAAAAGCAGCTTCCACTTGCTACCGCCAACGCTCAACTCGCCGCCTTTGACGATTTCGCTGCCAATTTCTCCGATGCCTTTGATCCTGTACGCGGTCTGCTTTCGGAACTCACCGAGGCAACTACCGCAATTAAGGAACAGTTTGCCATCGCCGAAAACAAGAAGACCGAGCGCGCCCAACTGGTGACCGCCGGCAAGAATGACGAAGCCAACCGTGTCGTGGTGGGCGGCATCGATTTCAAAGTGCTGCTTCAGCCCGTCCTTGGCCGCTTGCCTGAGGTTAAGGAAGCGGCCGCCACGGCGAGCGA
>JAYTWC010000651.1:0-5093 GCA_043743635.1 Verrucomicrobiota bacterium
AAGAAACCGTTGATGCGGACGTCGGTAATGACGGCTTCGAATTTAGTTTTCTGTTTCTTGGCGAGCTCGCGCTCGAAGAATTCGAGGAGTTTGATCTTCACACTTTCGCGCTCGGCTTCGGCGCTGTTCACCTCCATGAGGCTGATGTGTTCGCCGAGCGTGCCCATGCCGCCGGCGGTGTAACCGAACTTGTAGCCAGCGGGTGCCGGATAACCGCCGTGCTTGATCAGGTAGTAATCGAATACGCGGTGGACAACGAGGTCGGCGTAGCGACGGATGGGCGATGTGAAGTGGGTGTAGTCTTTTTTATGCAGGCCATAGTGGCCGTCGGGCGAGCCGCGGTAGCAGGCCTTGCGGAGGCTGCGAAGGAGTTGCGTGCGGAGCGTGTAGCCTTGCGGGTGCTGATCGAGGGTTTCGATCAGCTTCACCATTTCAGTGCGGAGCGAAAGGTCGCCGACCTCGATATCGAAACTGTTGAGGAGCTGTCGGAATTCGTTGAGGCGCTCTTCGTCGGGCTCGTCGTGGACGCGGTAGAGCGATGGTAATTGGTTCGTGCGCGTGAGGCGGGCGACGGCTTCGTTGGCGGAAAGCATGAACTCTTCGATGAGCTGGTGGCTCTCGTCGTTGACGATTTTTTCGAGGCGGTCGGCGTAGCCCTCGGCGTCGACGAAGATTTTTGTCTCGGGCATATCGAGATCGAGACTGCCGTTGGCCATGCGTTCCTTGCGGAGTTTGCTGGCGATGGACCAGAGTTTGCGCACCCAAGTCTGGAGATCGACGAGTTCTATGTCGGTGAGGGAATTGAGCGCGCGGCCAGTTGAACCTGTCTGATGTTTCGGTGGAAGCGGAAGCGCGCGGATTTTTTCGAGATCTTTTTCGAAGAGCAGCGCGTAGGCTTGTTTGTAGGTGAGGCGTTTGCGGCTGCGGATGACGGTGTTGCCGTAGGTGGTTTCCTTGAGACGGCTCTTTTTGTCGAAGACGAGGAAGACGGCTTTGCAGAGCCGATCCTGAGCCTCAACCAGTGAACAGAGACCGTTGGAAAGTTTTTCAGGCAGCATCGGAACGACGGTGCCGACGAGGTAGGTGGAGTTGCCGCGGCGCTGGGCCTCGCGGTCGAGAGCAGTGCCAGCTTTTACGTAGGCGCTGACATCGGCGATGTGGATGCCGATGCGGACGTCGCCACCTTCCAGGGTTTCGAGTGAAAGGGCGTCGTCGAAGTCTTTTGCGTCGTCGGGATCGATGGTGAACGTCGGCACCTCGCGGTAGTCGAGGCGGCCGGGAAGTTCGTTGGCGCGTACATGGTCAGGCAGGGAAGCGACCTCGCGCTCGACTTCGACCGGGAAGGCTTTGTCGAGATTGTATTTGTGGTAGATGCCGGCAAGTTCGGCGCGGGGTTCGAAGGTTTTACCGAGGCACTCGGTTATTTTGCCATCGAGTGGTTTGTGGCGAGTGGTCCATTCGTTGAGTTTAACCACGACCTTATCGCCAACGACGGGTGTGGTTTTCAGGCCGCTGGAGGAAGGATCGGCGACGACGACCTCGTGGAAGAAGCGGGGATCATCGGGGCGGACGTAGAAACTGTTACGGATACGTTGGAGCGTGCCGACGACGGTGTCGCGGGTGCGGGCGATGACGCGGGTGACGCGGCCGGTCTGTTCGGTGCCACGGCCATCGCGGCGGCGTTGGAGGGCGGCATGAACGGAAATGGCCACGCGGTCGCCGTGGAGAGCTACGCCGGTGTCTTCGGGGGCAATCTGGATGGGATTAACGCTTTCGCCTCGTTCGGCATCGGGTTGGAAGTAGGCGGACCCGCCAGCGCGGAACATGAGACGGCCGGCGAGCTCTTCTTGCTCGGCGGGAAGGCCGAGGCGGTCGCCTTTGACCAGACGGAGTTCGCCTTTGGAAAGAAGGAGGCGAACCTCGTGCGTGAGGGATTTTTTGTCCTTTTTAGGGAGGCCAAGCTGGCGGGCGAGGTCGGTTTCGCTGGCTGGGACGTAGCCGGGCTGGTGCAGGTGGGCGAGGAGGCGTTCGCGAAGTTTCATGCCGGTGTGGCTGGATATTACAAACTCCAGCTTTGGTGTTGGAAAGAAGGAAGGTTGTTGCCTACCTTGGAGCGATGAAAATCGTTCAAGTCGCCAGTGAGCTGTTTCCCTACGTCAAGACCGGTGGCCTGGCTGACGCGGTTGGGTCATTGGCGAGTGCGCTGGCGGATCGTGGGCACGATGTTGCGGTATTTCTGCCGGGTTACAGGGCGGTGTTGGACCACAAACTCGCGGCGGGCGCGGAGCGGTTGCTCAAACTCAAGGTTGAGATGGGCGATGACTTTTTTAGCGGCGAAGTGAGGGTGTTTTCACCAAAGCCGAACCTGAAGATTTACCTTATTTGTCGTGACGAGTTCTTCGATCGAAAAGGTATCTACGGCAGCAGCGAGCGCGACTTCGAAGATAACAACCTTCGTTATATCTTTTTCTGCAAAGCCGTGGTGGAAACGCTCCAGTTGGACAATCTCCGGGCGGATATCGTGCATGCGCACGACTGGCAGTGTGCGCTTTTGCCGGCATTGCTTCGTCACGCGGAGCAACGGCACGGCACGACGCTGGCGATGAAGACGGTATTCACGATTCACAATATCGCGTTCCAAGGCGTTTTTCCGATGAAATCGTTTATCCGCACGAACCTGCCGGATGAGCTCATGAGCATTGATGGCGTCGAGTATTATGGCCAGATGAGCTTCATGAAGGCGGGCATACTTTTCTCGGATCGGGTAACGACCGTGAGCCCGCGTTATGCGCAGGAGATTCAGACGCCGCAGTTTGGTTGTGGGCTCGACGGTGTGATTGCAACGCGTTCGGAAGATATCGTTGGGTTAGTTAACGGGCTCGACACCGCAGTGTGGAATCCAGCGATCGATGAACTGCTGCCCGCGCGCTATTCAGCCAAAGATATGTCGGGAAAGAAAACGTGCCGCGCTGAGCTGTTGACGCGTTGCGGCTTTGACCCTGAGTCAAAGGTTCCTGTTTTCGGCATGATCTGTCGCCTGACCGAACAGAAAGGCGTGGACCTGCTCCTCTCGAACTCCGATTTCTTTGTTAAAAACGACTGTCTGCTTGTCGTGCTTGGAACAGGCGATGCGCGTTTCGAAAAAGCGTTGCGTGATCTGGCGGCCAACGCTCCGGCCAAGATTTCGCTCGCGGCTCGGTTGGATGAAACGATGAGCCACCTCGTCGAGGCGGGAAGCGATTTCTTCATCATGCCATCACTTTTTGAACCATGCGGACTGAACCAAATGTATTCGCAGGCGTATGGTACTGTTCCGTTGGTTAGCCGCGTGGGTGGACTGTTTGATACCGTGATCGATGCTGGTTCCGATCCGGCGGCAGGCACAGGCATTACGTTCGCGCCCACCGTTCAGGGGTTGCGCCATGGTTTGGATCGCGCGTTGAAACTTTTTGCGGACAAAAAGGCCTACGCGGCGGTGCAAGCGCACGGCATGGCGCGTGATTTTAGCTGGACGAATGCCTCGGTTGCTTACGAGCGGCTGTATGATGAGTCGTTGTGAGGGGCGGCGAGGCGGGGTTTTTTAGAAATGAAAACGGCGCGTTGGTGAGACGCGCCGTCGAAGTCTGAAACTATAAAGATTGGTTAGGCTTTAAGCTGTTTGAGGATTTCTTCGGTCAGCTTGCTCACGAGGGCTTCGACATCCGCGGAAGGTGCCGGATCTTGCTGCGCGGCGGGAGCGGAAACCGGCGTTACGGAGCCAGGGCGGAAATCGGCACTGTCGCAAAGTTCGCATTCCTTCAAGTTGGCGCGGGGATCGGGCATGCCGAGTTTCTGGCGGAGGTTGACGAGTTCTTTCGCCTGACCACCGGTGAAGCGATGCAGACCACCACCGAGGCCGGCAGCGATCCAGACGGTGCGGCAGTAAGAATCGATGTTCTCCATCTTCCAGTAGGCGTCTTCGACGTCCTTGCCCCAGACGATCACACCGTGGTTCTGCATGAGCACGGCTTGATGAATCTTGCCAACTTCGCCGACTTCATCGGCATTGGCGGGAGTGCCTGGTGTCTGATATTTCGCGACGCCGATCTTACCGAGGAACACTTCAGCTTCGGGAATCAGACAGGAAGGAATATCGACGTTGGCGATGGCAAAAGCGGTGGCGTGTGGCGGGTGTGCGTGAACGCAGGCCTTGGCCGCGGGCTGGCGCTTCATGATGCCGAAGTGCGTCTTCGCTTCGCTGGTGCGAACGCGTGTACCTGCGAGTTGGTTACCGTCGAGGTCAACGAGGCACATGTCCTCGGGCTTCATGAAACCTTTGCAGATGAGCGTGGGCGTGCAGAGGGCGAGGTTATCGCCGACGCGGATGGTGATGTTGCCACCGTTGCCGTCGGTGTAGTCGCGGGTCCAGAGGCGGCTGCCCATGTCGCAGATGCGCTGCTTGAGGACATTGATCGCGGGCGAGTTGAAGAACTTGGCGATCTCGGCGGGCGTTTTTGCGTCGGTGCCAGGTGTCCAGCGGAATTCGTAATCGGGGATCGAGGGCACGACAGGTGCGCCGGAAATCGAGGGAGCGCCAGAGTGTTTGGCGGACTGGCTGGCGCGCTTCTGGTCATCGATAAAATCACGGGCCGACGGCGTCAGGATGGCGCCTTCGGGGAGGGACTGGCCTGAACGGAACAGGGCTTCGACTTCGCGAGCGGTGAGGATTTGTGGCATGGGAGAAGTTTAGGTTTAAAAGGTTAGCGGGCGAGCGGGGAGTAGTGAATGCGTTCGACGATGCAGGCGTTGTAGGCGTCGACAGGGGCGTCGCCGGTGAAAGGTTGCGTGGCTTCGGCACCTTCGGTGAAACCGATGATGCTGCCCTGACCGGCACCGAGCTGGTCGAGGACGATCACACTCGAACCTTTGGCCAGAGGCACGGTCGGTGCGCCGGCAAACTGTTCGCGCGACAACGGCTGCACGATCAGCAGACTGGCGCCCTCGTAAAGGGGCTCCATATCCGAGAGCGTGATGCGGCCGATGACGGTTCCGAGGCGCATGGGTTAGTGGTGCGATTTGCCGATCGGATCGACAATGCCGACGATGAGGTTGCG
>JAYTWC010000652.1:0-4257 GCA_043743635.1 Verrucomicrobiota bacterium
CGTCATGCCTGCTCCCGAAGCGAGCCCGGTTGCTCCGGTTGAAAATCCGGTTGCTCCGGCCCCCACGGTTGAATCGAGTCCGGTTGCGCCACAGTCAGCTTCGGACGTTCCGCCGCCGGTGGTAAAAGTTGAGGAATCTGCCGCTCCGGTGGCACCCGCTCAGAACTAATTTGCGCCTAGAAAAGTTTGGCTCCGATGTCATCGATCGCGCTCACTCCGGAACAGTCCCGTGCACGTCTTTATATCAATCCCGCTGCGGTGATTGTGGTGTGTTCGATCGCACTGACATTTCTTGGTCTGATTGTTCTGTTCAGCGCGAGCGCATCGCAGAAGCAGGGGCCGTACTTTTATTTGAACAAACAACTGGTCGGCGTCGCGGTGGCGGCGGTCCTAGCCTTTGTCGTAAGCCGAATCGATCTCGAATCGATGCGCCGCCATGTCTGGGTTATTGGCGGCGTTTCGTTGGTTATGCTTGTTTTCGTGTTGGAACCGCACCTCGGCATTTCGGTGAAGGGCAGTCGCCGCTGGCTGGGATACGGTTCGATGCGTTTGCAGGTGTCGGAGTTTGCGAAACTCGCGATGGTTTTCTGTTTGGCGCACTACCTCGCGATCAATCAGACGAAGATTAATGAATTCAAACGCGGGTACTTGTTTCCGTTACTGATTGTGGGTGCCTATGCGGGGCTGATCATTCTTGAGCCGGATTTCGGGACCGCAGCATTGGCGCTTGTGATTGGATTGGTTTTGCTTTTTCTCGCGGGCGCACATTGGCGGTACATCCTGCCGACGATCGGCTTGGCGGCGCTGGGCTTCACCGTGATGGTGATCCACAACCCGAACCGATTGAGGCGCTTTGTGGCGTTCCTCGATGTCGAGGGCAATAAGAGCGCCGGCACGTATCAACTGTATCAATCGCTCGCAGCCTTTGCGGCCGGTGGTATCGATGGAGCCGGGCTAGGGCAGGGACGGCAGCAAATCAACTTTTTGCCAGAGGCACACACGGATTTCATTTTTGCAGTGATCGCCGAGGAACTCGGCCTGTGCGGCACGATCGCGGTGGTGGCGTTGTTTACGGCGATCTTTATTGCCGGCCTCATCCATCTGCGCCGCGCGCCAAATCTTTTCCAATTCCTTCTGGTGACCGGTTGTTTACTTTTGGTCTGTTTGCAGGCCATCATTAACCTCGGCGTGGTCACGGGGATTTTCCCCACCAAGGGCATGTCGTTGCCGTTCATCAGCGCGGGACTTTCGAATCTGCTGCTGATGGGTTTGCTGGTTGGCGTTATTGTGAACACCCAGCGTTCCTGGTCAAAATCCGCGCTGCTGTACGAGAAGCGTGAAATGCAGGAGGTTGGCTGAGATGGGCCGGTTTATCATTTCCTGCGGTGGTACCGGTGGGCACCTTTCGCCTGGCATTGCGCTGGGCGAAGCGCTGGTTGCGCGTGGTCATGCCGCCACGCTGTTGATCAGTAACAAAAAAGTGGATGCGCGGCTGATCGAGAAGTACGGAAACCTGAAATTTCAACGCATTCCGGGTGCACCCTTTACCTTAAATCCGGTTGGATTAGTTCGGTTCATTCTCAAACAAGGCACCGCCTTTCTTTACGGTATCAATCTTGTCCGTACGCAGCGGCCCGACGGCATTGTCGGTTTTGGTGGGTTCACGACGGCGAGTGTGATTCTAGCCGGTGCATTTTTGAAAGTGCCGGTCGTGCTGCACGAGGCAAATCGGGTGCCGGGCCGTGCGATCCGGTTGCTCGGGCGGCTGGCGCACCGAGTGTATTTGCCGCAAGGGATACGTTTGCCTGACGTCGGGAAAACGGCGTTGCGGCACATGGGGCTGCCGGTGCGAAAGGAGATTGTGCGCGAGCCACGTTCGGAGGCGTTGCAGTCGTTTGGTTTCGATCCGCGTTTTCGGGTTCTGGTGGTTCTTGGCGGCAGCCAGGGCGCGACGGCACTTAATGAATGGTCGTTTAAGAATGCAGCAGCGCTTGCGCTTGAGGGCGTACAGTTGTGTTGCATTACCGGGCTCGGAAAACGCGAGGCTGAGATTTTGGAGTTTAAGACGCGTTTGGGTGAGCCGATTAAAGCGTCGTTTATCCCGTTTTGCGACCGGATGGGCGCATTGCTTTCCACCGCAGATTTTGTGGTTTCGCGGGCCGGTGCCGGCACCATTGCCGAACTAATCCGCTGCACTACGCCGGCGATTTTGATTCCGTATCCTTTTGCCGCCGACAACCATCAATGGGCGAATGCGCGGTTTTTTGAGATGCAGGGCGGCGGAATTGTTATTGCGCAGGAACACATGAACGATCTGACGGCCGAGGTGCGTGATGTGATCTTCAACGACGTGCTGATCCAGAAATTTAAAGCCAATCTTGTGCGCATGGACCGGGCGAATTCGCTCGACGATATGCTCAATGATTTGGAGGCGCTTATTGCACCGGCCCCGGCCCAAGTTCCGGTTCCGCCCAAAATAGCCTGATCACATGACACACGCTTCGTTGCCGAAACTTTTTTCCCGCGACGTCACAGCGATCCACTGCGTGGGCGTCGGCGGCATGGGCATGGGGCCGTTGGCGATTTATCTTGCGCAGCTTGGTTTCACGGTGAGTGGCGAGGACGATGGGATGACGGATGCGATGCGTCTGCATCTCGATCGCGAAAAAATCACGCTGACTCATTCGGGCGAGATTCCGGCGGGTTGTGAATTGTTGGTTTGTTCGTCGGCGATTTCACCCCAGCATCCGGCCCGGGTTGCGGCCGATAAAAAGAATCTGCCGCTGGTTCGGCGTGGCGAGCTTTTGGCTGAAATTGTGCGCGATAAAAAACTGGTCGCGGTCTGCGGCTCGCACGGAAAGACGACGACCTGCGCGATGTTGGTTACGGTTCTGCGCCGGGCGAATTTCTCAGCGGGCTATGTGTTAGGTGGACTTTTTAACGATGAAACGATTTCACCGGCAAGCGTTGGATCGACTGACTGGGTAGTAGCCGAGATCGATGAGAGCGACGGCACGATCGAACGTTTTTCACCTCAGATCACCGTCGCGGTGAATCTAGATTGGGACCATCCCGACCACTATCGAGAGCTGGCCGATCTTGAGGCCACCTTTGTTGCGCTCTTTAATCGCACCAAACAGGGCATTTTGGTCAGTGACACCTGTTCTTTGTCGGCACGGGCCGTAGCGAAAATGAAGGCAGCTGTGCCTGTGAGCACGTTTGGGCGGAGCGGTGAGTTCCGCTCTACTGTCGTCGCAGAAACGGAATCAGGCTTGGAGCTTGGTCTCGCTGGACGTTTTTCGATCAGGCAGGCGAAGGTGCGTGCGCAGGGCGATTTTAATGCTAGTAATGCATCGGCTGCGCTCGCGGCCGCACAATCGATGGGTGCGCCGCTTTCCGATCATTTGCTCGCGGAATATCCGGGCGTACGGCGGCGGCAGTCGGTTTTGCACGCTACGTCCGAACTGACCGTGGTGGAGGATTATGCTCACCATCCCGCAGAAATCCGGGCGTTGCTGGGCAGTCTTCGTCGTCGTACCAAGGGACGTTTGTTGGTTGTGTTTCAGCCACACCGATACAGTCGAACAGCACAATTTAAGGCCGAGTTTGCCGCAGCACTTGCACAGGCTGATCGTTTGTACCTGCTCGATGTCTATAGTGCGGGCGAGGCGGTGATCGAAGGTGGGACCACGGCTGACCTTTATGCTGAGTTGCGCCAATGTGCACCGGTGCTGCACGTGGCCTATTATCCTGCGCATGGTAAATTCATGCTCGATGGACTTCGGAGCGATGTAGTGGCAGGTGATTTCGTCGCGTTTGTTGGTGCAGGTGATATTGACCAACAGGCGCGTGAGTGGCTGGAATCATTGGTTAGTGAGAGCAGGGATTCGAAACGCTGGGATGCGCATGCCGAGCAGTTGCGTCTGCGGGTTTCGATTGCGACGAAGATCAAGCGTGAGGAATCGCTCGCGGAAAAGACCACGATGCGCGTGGGCGGTGCGGCCCGAATTTATGCGGAGCCGGCAACGCTGGAGGATTTGAGTGGGTTGTTGCGCGAGGCAAAGGTGCGTTCGATTGAAGTTTTCGTGCTAGGACGCGGATCGAATTTGATCGTGCCGGACGAAGGTGTGGAAGGGTTGGTGATTTCGCTCGGGCATCCGGCGTGGCAAAAATTTGAACCGATGGGCAATGGCCGTATCTGGGTTGGTTCCGGTTTGCGTTTGAAAAATCTGTGCGGACTGGCGACGAAGGCCGGAT
>JAYTWC010000653.1:0-3411 GCA_043743635.1 Verrucomicrobiota bacterium
CGCGACGAAATTAGTATGCTTGGACCAGTTCGTTTGAAGGACGTCGAAGTTGCACAGGACGCTATTATCCAGGTCGTCCGGCGTCTCGAAGAAGAAGGCTCCATCTCGCTCGATTCCGGCGGCGATGGCGCCGTGGTTGCCTAACACGAAAACCCAATGCCCGCCCACAACAAACTCATCGCCTTTGATCGCCCGCTCATCGGAGTTACGCTCCCTGGCCAGCGCGGCTCGCGTGTGTACACCGAGGTCGAGGTCGAAGAGATTCGCCAAAAAGCCTATCAGGAGGGGAGTGACTCAGCCCGTGAATTTGCCAATCAGCAGCTCGTGGAATTTCGCGCCGACGTTCAGTCCATGCAGGAAGGCCTCTTTCAGAAACTCGCTGCAACCGACACCGATCTCCAGACCCAACTTCGCGAAGCCCTCCCTGCGCTCGCGGTGGAACTGGCCCGTCGTCTTCTTGCCGGTTATGAGCCTACCGGTGAGCAGGTCATGAAACTCTGTGAAGAAACGCTTTCTCAGCTCTATCCTGAGCGGGATAATCTCGAACTCTTCCTTTGTCCGCGTGACGGTGCGTTGCTGGAGCAATTGGCGGCAGATTGGAAGACGCGCCATCCCGGACTGCGTGTGGTGGTCGATGCCGCGCTCGGGCCTGGGGATTGCCAGATCCGCAGCCGTTTCGGACTCACTGACGCTCGCCGCCAGGCTAAACTTGAAGCTCTCACTCGCGAACTCCTCAGCGCTTAACTATTCCCTATGTCCAACGTCGTCCCCATGATCGAAGCCCTTCGCTCGCAGGTTCGCAGCCTGCCGGCGGTGCGCCGTTTGGGCCATGTCACGGGCGTCACCGGTTTGATCATCGAATCTGAAGGTCCGAATGTCGGGCTCGGCGAGCTTTGCCGCATCAGTTCGGAGCGCGATAATTTTTCTGTCACGGCCGAAGTCGTGGGCTTCCGTGGCGAACATGTTTTGCTCATGCCGCTGGGTGAAACGGCTGGACTCCACGCTGGTTGCGAAGTCGCTGCCGCAGATCGCCCGCCGCTGCCGCAGATCGGCCCGCGTCTCCTCGGACGTGTGCTCGATGCCATGGGCAAACCCTACGACGGCCTGGGGTTGTTGCCAACCGCCCGCGTGAACAAGGAGTCCGCCCGCCCGCCGCATCCGATGCGCCGTCAACGCATTCGCGATTCATTTTCGACTGGTATCCGTGTTATTGATACATTTATTCCATTTGGTCAGGGACAACGTTTAGGTCTTTTCGCCGGTTCTGGTGTCGGCAAGTCCACACTCATGGGCATGATTGCCCGTGGCGCTGAAGCCGATGTGGTCGTGATCGGTCTGGTGGGTGAACGTGGTCGTGAAGTGCGCGAGTTCATCGAAAAAGATTTGGGGCCTGAAGGTCTTGCCCGCTCGGTTGTCGTGGTTGCCACCAGCGACACGCCTGCGCCATTGCGTCTCCGTGCTGCATTCACCGCGACGTCGATCGCCGAAGCTTATCGCGATGAAGGGAAAAATGTTTTGCTGTTGATGGACTCTGTCACGCGTTTTGCGATGGCGCAACGCGAGATCGGTCTCGCGGTTGGCGAACCACCCGCTACGCGCGGTTACACGCCGTCGGTTTTTGCCATGCTGCCTCGTTTGTTGGAGCGCTCTGGTTCGGGTGAAACCGGTTCCATTACCGCGCTCTACACCGTGCTGGTTGAAGGCGATGACATGAATGAGCCCGTGGCTGACGCCGTGCGTGGTATTCTTGACGGACACATCGTGCTTTCCCGTGCTTTGGCGCACGCGAACCATTATCCAGCGGTTGATGTGCTTGAGAGCATCAGCCGTCTCAATCGCGATGTTTGCACGCCCGAGGAAATCGATCTTGTCGCTCGTGCGCGTGAGCACCTCGCCGTTTTCCGTCGCAACGAAGATCTCGTAACTATTGGTGCGTACCAAAAAGGCACGAACGCCTCGCTTGATCGCGCCGTCACACTCCATGAACCGATGAAGGCGTTTCTCCGTCAGAACGTGCTGGAGCACGTGCCGCGTGCGACGAGCTTCAATCTGCTTAAGAAAATCATATCATGAAAAAATTTCGTTTTCCTCTTCGCTCGGTTGAAACGGTTCGGTCGATTCGCGAACTTCGTGCCCGCGAGCAGTTTTCTTTTGCGGTGCATGCCTACGTGAAGGCCGAAGAGTATTTGAAAATGCTGCAATCTCGGCTTGCCGCACTCGAAGAAATTTTGCGGACCGGTCGGAAACGCACCTTTCGCGCCGGTGACGAAGCCTCGTTTATTGAGGCTTACAAAGCCGAGACAGAGGTTGTCGCTAAAGCTGCGATCGATCTTGAGAAGACCCGGGTGGCCATGGAAGAAGCCCGTCAGGCCTGGCTTGGCGCTCGTCGCAACCTCCGCGTGGTCGAAAATCTCGAACAAAAAGCCAGAGCTATCCATCGCCACGAATCTGAGCGGGAAGACCAGGCGGCCCTCGACGACCGCACGAGTGCTCTCTCGGGCCGTGCCGCATCTCAAGGCTTATGATCAAAATCGCCACCAATCCAATCGTTGCACTTGTCATCGCGCTCGTCCTCGGCGTTGGCACCGGTTTGAGCATGTTCTGGAAGGCTGCGATGCCTTTAATCGCCGCCGCGCAGGCTTCTCGGACGAAAGCGGTCGAAGAAGGCAAGCCTGAGGCACCGTGGGGGTTCTGGACCATTGAAATTGAGAATCTGGCCAGTGAACTGAAGGACCAGAAGGCCGTTTGGAAAAAACGCGAAGGGGAACTCGCTCAACGTGAGGAACGTCTCAATGCCGAACGACAGGAACTCGCCAAACAGCGTCAACAGCTCGAGGCGTTGCGCAACGATATCTCCAGCCGGATTACCACCATTCAGGCTGACGAGATGAAAAACCTGAAATCACTCGTTGCCACTTATAGCAATCTTACTCCCAAAGCGACGCTCACCATTTTCAAGGAGATGGATGACACCATGGTGGTGAAACTGCTTGCGTTGATGAAGACCGACATTGTGAGCCCGCTTTTTGAGGAAATGAGCAAGCAGGGCGCTACTGATCCGGTTATGGCCCGCCGCGTGGCCACTCTTTCCGAAAAACTCCGTCTCTTAAAATCCGGCCAAAGCGGCCCCTGATTCTTTTCATTCCCGCAGCGCCATAAAACGACGCTGCATTACAATCTCACCTGCGCCAAGGAAGGCGCGGGCAACTCCGCCCACGGAAGGGTTTCATTTTATGACTCTTTCGCCCAATAGCCTTCCTGCCGAACCATCTACCACCGCTTGTGATTTGCTTGCGGCTTGTGGAGTGCCAGCGCAGTCGCCGAATGGCACTCCTCCCGGCGCTCCTTTTGCGAGCCTGTTGACGCAGGCCGATACGGGGAACCCTGCGGCCGGTGCGCCCGCATCCGATT
>JAYTWC010000654.1:0-5786 GCA_043743635.1 Verrucomicrobiota bacterium
CGCGGTCCCACGAACAGATACGCATGAGCGATCCGGTTGCGAGCGATAGCATTCTTCAAAGTCCGCACCACATGATCCTGTCCAACGAGATCGTCGAACGTCTGGGGGCGCCACTTGCGGGCAATGACTTGATAGCCGGAAGACACTGCGCGCTAGTCCAAGCGAGCTCGCGCCGTGTGCAACTGAATTTTTAATCTGGAACTCAGGAAAGCTGGAACGAACCCAGAAAAATCTTGGACGAAATTTTGGTCATCCTCCGCTTCCAGCGTTCCTGAGTTCCAGATTAAAAAAATCTCCCTCCCGTCCCTCCGTGCCTTCCGCGCTGAAAAATAAAAGTGGCCAGGCACTCCACGGCACTAGGAGAACGTCGTTGCCGTTGCTACCTTCCGGTCCTGGCGGAGTTCACGCGTCTGCCCATGCATGGCACCTGGCCAACGCGCACAGTGGGCAGCTTCGTCGCTCCCGCAACAACTATTTTCCGGGCTCATATCGTGCGCACCCCATTGTCGTTTATTGCCACGCCGATAAGTTCTGCAACCGAGCACCCGTTCCGCACGTCACTCCTCTCTCCTCCTGCTTCCTATGAAAACGATCTCACTCGTCGTTCTTTTCGCTTGGTCCGCCCTGTTCGCTTTCGCCGACATCGCACCAGCTGAGAAAACATCCGCCAAATCCGCCGAAAAGCCCTCGCTCAAGGGCAAGGCCTACCCCGACGAACATAAAACGTTCACCGCGCCAGAATCCGGCCTTGAAGTGATCCAGCTCACCACCGATCCCGCTGACGACGCCCATCTCTATTTCACCGGCGACGGCTTCGTGCCCGCCGACCACGGCCTCGTCTTCACCTCGAAACGAACCGGCAGCTGGAACCTTTTCTACATGAATCTAGAAACCTTCCAATTCATACAGCTCACCGACTCTAAAAAAATCAGCGGCACCGGCGCCGTCGTTTCGCCCGTGACAATGGAAGCCTACTATCACGACGGTCTGACGATCAAAGCCGTCCACCTAAAAACACTCGCCGAGCGCACCATCACCACAGTGCCTGCTGGCTACAACGTCTCCAGCCTCTCCGTAACCGTCGACGGTAAAGCCCTCGCCTACTCGATCCAGGAAGACATTCCGATTACAACCAAAACCGACAAAATCTACTCAGGCATGGCCGAGCGTTTCCAAAAACGTCCTTGGTGCGCCGTCGTTACCGGCCACACCGACGGCACCGGCTGGCACGAAGCCATCCGCATAAAAAAATGGATCAGCCACACCCTCATCGATCCGCTCAACGAGAACATCATCCTCTATTGCCACGAAGGCTCGTGGGGCGACGTCGAGCAACGCATGTGGGTCGTCAGCTCCGGCGGCCGCGACAACCATCCGCTCCGCCCAGAAGAAAAACCCACTGTGCAAATCGGCCACGAATTCTGGCTACGCGACGGCATCCACATCGGCTACCAGGTAAAAGTGCCAGGCGAACTAAAGTCTATCGGCATCGCCGATGTACTGGACGGCTCCTATTTGGAATACCCGACACCCTACTCCGACAGCCACACCCAAGCCAACAGCACGGGTGACACCTTCGTCGGCGACGGCACCGAAAAGGAGCCGTTCATCAACCTCTACCATCTCGCTGATGGAAAACTAACCGGCCGCCACCTCTGGAAACATGAAGGCTCCTTCGCTCAACAATACTGGCACCCGCATCCTCGCTTCTCAGCCGATGACAACACCATTCTCTTCACCAGCAACCGCGGCGGTGACGGCAATGTGTACCTGATCAAGCTGAGCGCGGGAAAATAAAAGTTTCGTGCTCTGCCTGAAAATGGAGGGCCGACGCCCTCGTCGGCCATGCGCGGTGAGTGCACCGCGCCTCCAACCAAGCCGAAAAAAACCGGGATAATCAACCACTCCGTCTGCCTTCCGGAAACCCGGTTCGCCACGACGGCCGTTGGCCGCCACAACCAATCGCGAAGGCCATTGGCCGAAGCCTCATCCAGGAAAAACGCCCCATTGGCGTTTTTCTATTAGTGGTTAACCGTTCCGAAATCCTTCGGGTTCCTTCCCGTACGGCTTCACTTTCCCCGCCCAACCACCTTAAACGGCTTGTGCTTCTGCTTCGGCGGCTGACTCGAACCATGCCCTTGGTTTTTTCCATGGCCTTTTCCCTGCTGCTGCTTCGACGAACAGGGCTCGGGCTTCGTCTGATCGTTGTAAGTCACACCTGGCGTTAACACCGCTTTATCTTTACTGCTACCGAGTAGTTTGGCCGCAAACTCCTCCAACCCAAGTTTATAAAGCGACGCACGCAGCGCGCCTTTCATCTCGGGCTTGTACCAGAAAAAGAAACTCCGCTGCTCCTGTTTCTCCTCCGGCGTGTGCGCACAAGGCACCGGCTTTCCATCGTACGGATGCACGCCCGTTGCATAAATCTCGGTCGCGACGGTCATCGGCGTGGGCGTGAAATCCTGCACCTGCTCCAACTTGAAGCCGAGGTCCTTCGTCTGCAGGGCCAGATCCGCCATGTCCTTCGGCGCGGAGCCAGGATGCGAACTGATGAAATACGGGATCATCTGCAACTGCTCCTTGCCGAACTTCTTCTTAGCGGCATCGAACTTGTCCTTGAACTTGCGAAAGAGCTTGAACGAGGGCTTGCGCATCACGCGCAGCACGTCGTCCGACGTATGCTCGGGCGCGACCTTCAGACGGCCGGAGACGTGGTGCTGCACGAGTTCGTTGATGAAGTGCTCGTGACTCTTCGCAACTTCGGGTGTTTTCTTTTCGTGGAGGAAAAGGTCGTAGCGCAGGCCGCTCGTCACAAACGCGTGCTTCACGCCCGGCGTTTCGCGCACGGACTTGTAGATATCGAGCAGTGCGTTGTGGTCGGTGTCGAGGTTCGGGCACATCGCTGGCCACATGCAGCTGGGGCGAACGCATTCGTCGCAGATCCACTGTTCCTTGCCCTTCATCTTGTACATGTTCGCCGAGGGGCCGCCGAGATCGGTGATCGTGCCGTGGAAATCCGGCATAGCCTTTACCGCTTCGACTTCGCGCAGGATGCTTTCTTTGCTGCGACTCGCGACGAATTTGCCTTGGTGGGCAGAGATCGTGCAAAAGCTGCAACCGCCGAAACAACCGCGGTGCATGTTGATCGAGTGCTTGATCATCTCGTAGGCCGGAATTGGACCGCGCTTGCGATAGCGCGGATGCGGCATGCGCGTAAACGGCAGGGCGAAGCTGCGATCAATTTGTTCCTCGCTCATGGTTGGGAACGGCGGATTGATCACGAGCATGCGATCACCCGTGAGTTGGAGAAGGCGGCGCGCTTTGACGCGGTTCGACTCGGTCTCGATCTGCTTGAAATTGGTCGCGTAGAGTTTGCGGTCAGCGAGGCACTCGTCGTGCGAGTAGAGAATGTGGTCGTCCCAGTTGGCGTTTTTCGGAACAGGCGCGCCAGGCGAGAGCAACACGGCGGTTTGCGCGATGGTTTTGAGCGAGGAAAACGGCACGCCGCGTTTAAGCAGGCGGAGCATTTCGATGAGCGGAAGTTCGCCCATGCCGTACACGAGCAGATCGGCACCGCTCTCAGCGAGAATGCCGGGCTTCAACGTGTCGGACCAGTAATCGTAGTGCGTCACGCGGCGCAGGCTGGCCTCGATGCCGCCGATCATAACCGGTACATCGGGGTAAAGTTGCTTGAGGATTTTTGTGTAAGTCGTGACCGCGTAATCAGGACGAAAACCGGGCGCACCGTCGGGCGTGTAGGCGTCCTCGGAACGCGGTTTGCGCGCGGCCGTGTAGCGGTTGATCATCGAATCCATGCAGCCCGCAGTGACGCCAAAAAAGAGCTTGGGCGTACCGAGTTTTTTGAAATCACGCAGATCGTCGCGCCAGTTGGGTTGCGGGAGAATCGCCACGCGAAAACCCTCGCGCTCGATGATTCGCGCGACAGCCGACGAACCGAAAGACGGGTGATCCACGTACGCATCGCCAGAGACAAGAATCACGTCCACTTGATCCCAGCCGCGCGCATCGAGTTCGTCGCGCGAAATCGGCAACCAGCGCGAAGCGTCCCAGATTGGATCGCGCGCAGGCAGCGTATTCGAAGCGGCAGCAGAAACAGAATTGGACGTTTTAGAATTCAGGCCGCGCACCTTCACCCAACGTCGTCATCGGCGCAAGCGCGAGCTGCGCCCTTTACGGTTTCCGCGCCGTCGCGAACACCGACAATCCCCACGCCCAGCGGCCGCCAATCGCCAGCCATGCGCGCTCGAGCGCCGTGACGCCGCGAAAAAGCATTTCAATCGGCGCCGGATAAAGCTGCACGTCGCTGGTGTCGGGCTTCGCGGGAAAAATCTTTCGCCGCGCATAAGCCAGTGGAAACAGCAGCGAATTCCAGTGGGTAAGCCGCACGTCCGTGAACCCCGCGTCAACCAGCAACGTCCTCAACTCCGACCGCGTATATCGATGTTTACTTTGCACGGAATCGTCGTGGTACGACCACATCCACATGTAAGCGGGAAGATTGATCACCGCCACGCCGCCCGGCCGCAGCACGCGAAACAACTCCGCCACCGCCACCGCCGGATTCTCCACCTGGCAAATAACATCAGCCGTCGCAACGCCATCAAACTCGCCTTCGGCAAACGGCAGACCCGTAATCGATGCTTCGCGAATATCTGCGCCAGTCCGATCTTTCGCCAGCCCGCACGCCAGCGCCGAAAAATCGATCCCACACCACTGCCAACCGGGAAAGCATTTTTTCAGCTTCAAAATTAACCCACCCGTTCCGCAACCCGCGTCGAGCACCCGCGCGTCCTGCCCCGCCGGAATCGCCCGCTGCAAAGCCTGGGCTACATTCGCGTGCAACGCGTGGTAGTACCACATCCGGTCTTCGACCGCGGCCATTTTGAGATACTCGTCTCGATTCATGAAGGGTGAAAATGCCCCTGCGAGCAGAACGCCGCACTTTGCCACCGCACCTCTCGCTTTCAACTGCAAATCCCAAAACGCGCCCCTCTCACGCGCACTTTCCCCTTTCCTTGTGCGAAAAGTTGAGTCTGTTTTCACCCATGTCATCCCAAGTCGAAAACGTCGTCATCGTCGGCACCGGTTGCGCCGGCCTCACCGCTGCCGTCTACACCGGTCGCGCCAATCTTTCCCCGCTCGTCATCGAGGGCAATCTGCCCGGCGGACAACTCACAACCACTTCTGAGGTGGAAAACTTCCCTGGCTTTCCCGAGGGCGTCGACGGCTTTCTCCTCACCGACAACATCCGCAAACAAGCCACGAAGTTCAACGCGCGCTTCCAACAATCGATGATCAAGTCCGTCGATTTTTCCTCGCAGCCGTTGAAGCTCTTCACCAGCGACGGCGAAATTCTCACCAAAGCCGTGATCATCGCCACCGGCGCCTCGCCCCGCATGACCGGCGTGCCCGGCGAAAAAGAACTCTACGGCGGCAAGGGCGTGACCACTTGCGCGACCTGTGACGGCGCATTTTACCGCAAGATGGAAGTCGCCGTGATCGGCGGCGGTGACAGCGCAGCTGAAGAAGCGCTCTTCCTCACCCGTTTCGCCAGCAAAGTTTATTTTGTTCACCGTCGCGATTCGCTCCGCGCATCGAAAATCATGTCAGACCGCGCCACAACCCACCCCAAGATCCAAATGGTCTGGGACAGCGCACCCGTCGAAATCCTCGGCGTTCAAGAAAACGCCGTCAGCGGCCTCAAAATCAAAAACGTCAAAACCGGCGCCGAGTCCGTGCTGCCCGTCAAAGGCATTTTCGTCGCC
>JAYTWC010000655.1:0-2355 GCA_043743635.1 Verrucomicrobiota bacterium
CCTTTCTGATCGAGATATTCGGCCGCTAGTTTGGCGGCGACCTCGGTGTCGAAATTGCAGTGATCGCCTTTCGCATTGGCAAGCCGGCCCATGAGCCACACGTGGGGAAAGCGATAAATATGCTGCAAAAGTTCGTTTTGTTCGGGTGAAGGAAGTTCGCCTTGATTCGGTCCCTTCAAAATCAGTCCGACTACGTCATTTCCGAGGAGAAAGGGCGGCACGCGATCAGCCTTGGGAATGTTGGCAAGCATAAGGCTGCGTCCCTGCGCGGAGAGTGCTCCCTCCATGCCTTGTAACGCGGCACTCACGATGGGCAGCTGAACCAGCGTGTCTTCCATGCCAAAAAAGACGGCCGCAATCGTGCCGGTATTTTGATCGTTAGCCGTGTCTTCGCGCCGTGTACTGCGCTGGCGGATACGCGTGTAATTCAGGCGGCGCGCAACTTCCCAAACTTTTGCTCGGATGGTGGCATTGACGTCGGTGTGGTTGTTCAGAACTCGTGAAACAGTACCCACGGCTACGCCGGCGGCAGCAGCCACATCGGTGATGGTCACTTTGTTTGCCTTCGTCATAGCTCGTGTAGAATTGGGCTTTATAGGAACAGAG
This sequence comes from Verrucomicrobiota bacterium, assembly GCA_043743635.1. Taxonomy (GTDB): domain Bacteria; phylum Verrucomicrobiota; class Verrucomicrobiia; order Opitutales; family Opitutaceae; genus JADKHC01. The sequence continues at coordinate 607 of JAYTWC010000655.1, forward strand.
GCGTGGTTGTTTCAGTCGCGATTTAGGCGCGGTTCAGTTTGCGAATCAGACCCTCTGCTTCATAGTTCATGAAATAGCCTTATTTTCATGATGCCAGTCGTTTGTCAAGGGGGAGCGTGGATAAAAATGCTGTTGTTACTCGAATAGATGCTAGAATGGCTAAAACGTTTGACTTGCTGATTTCATGAAACACAACGATGAAACCATATTTCATATGAAACAATTTTGTGTCGCTCGGCGTCTTCTGAGCGTCACTGCATTATTTCAGTATCGTCTTATTTAGGTTCAGTGCAGCCTGTGACAAGACACGTAAATATGCAGAGTTATGTGAATCGACTTCGGTTTGAAAAATGACGCGTTACCTAACCATCACCTTTGTCGTTTATTTTTTGGCTCTTGCGAGCGGGTTTTGCGCAGAGGTTGCGATGCCTCAAGCCGTGCCGTTGGCAGTATTGAAGGCGGGCGATTTTGCGCAACATATTGAGCGTTTTAATACGATGGAGGACGAGCCGATCGCCAATCTCGTGCCCAACGCCGAAGCTTGGATGTGGCTCAAGGTGAATATTCCGTTTTTCGCCTGCGAAGATAAAGAAGTGGAGGAGATTTACTGGTTCCGTTGGTGGTCGCTCCGTAAACACCTGCGTATCGATCCTGTTAGTAAGCGTCATGTCTTCACCGAGTTTCTCACCAAGCCGCGTCCGGTCAGCAGTGCGCTCGGCCATCAGTTGATGGAAGGTCGCTGGTTGCGGGATCAGAGCTTTCACGACGACTATGTTTTGTACTGGTTGCGTGGTTCGGAGGGCGGCAAAGCACAAGGCCATCTCCATAAATATAGCCAATGGCTCCAATATGCACTCTGGCAGCGCTGGCTCGTCACGCAGGACACCGCGTCTCTCACGGCATTGCTGGACGATCTGGTGGCAGACTATCGGCGTTGGGAAACCGAGAAGCGGACCGAGAGTGGGCTTTTTTGGCAATACGACGTCTGGGATGCGATGGAGGAATCGATCAGTGGCGGCCGTAAGGTGAAAAACCTGCGTCCACCGCTAAACTCGTACATGTATGGCAATGCGCGGGCGCTCTCAGAAATTGCAACGCTTGTGGGCAAACCTGATCTCGCGAAAGAGTTCACGCAAAAAGCCGACGATCTCCAGCGTCTCACGATCGAAGGGCTCTGGCATCCTGAAGCAAAGTTCTTCGAGGTCCGACGTGAAGACGGTACGTTCGCCGATGTGCGAGAGCAGATTGGCTTTCTCCCTTGGTACTTCGAACTGCCCCAGAAAGGCCAAGGCTACGAGGCGGCTTGGGCGCAGTTTAGCGACGAAAAAGGTTTTCGCGCACCGTTCGGTATCACCACCGCAGAACGTCGTCATCCTCAATTTCGCTCCCATGGCGTAGGCACCTGCGAGTGGGACGGTGCGGTTTGGCCTTTTGCTACGTCGCAGACGCTCACCGCGTTGGCGAATGTGTTGCGCGACTACCCGCAGGATGTGGTGACGAAGCGCGATTATTTCGACGCGTTCGTGACTTATACCCATTCACAACACTACGACGGCAAGCCCTACATCGGCGAATATTTGGACGAAACCACCGGCCAGTGGTTGATGGGCAAAAATCCACGCAGCCGTTACTATAACCACTCAACGTATGCCGATCTGCTCATTACCGGCGTCATCGGCCTTCGCCCGCGTGCGGACGACGTAATCGAGCTACAGCCGCTGTTGCCGGATGGTACGTGGAACTGGTTCT
>JAYTWC010000656.1:0-14155 GCA_043743635.1 Verrucomicrobiota bacterium
ATTCCCTACGGCAAATACAATATCACCAACCCCGGCCACGTCACCACGCGCGAAGTCGTCGCCATGATCGAAAAGAGCGGCGTGCATCCGAAGAAATACGAATTCTTCCCCAACGAAGACGAGTTCATGAAGATCGCCGCCAAGACCCCGCGTTCCAACTGCACCATGAACTCCGACAAACTCGCTAAGGCTGGAATCAAGATGACCGAGGTCCACGAATCCGTCGAACAAGCTTTGCGTGAATGGAAAAAGGTTTGAACTACAAAGAAGCAAAGAAACCAAGGACCGACGCTGACATCGAGGCCATTGCGGCTCAAATCGTCGATGCCGCTATCCTAGTTCATCGTGAGCTCGGTCCGGGACTCCTAGAAAGCGTTTACCACACCTGCCTCAAGCATGAACTTGAATTTCGCAACTAGTCCGTACGCTCAGAAGTCGAAATTCCAATACACTTCAACGAGCTAAGCTTAGAATGTGGATTTCGCGCAGACCTTATTGTCGGAGCCAAAATCTTAATCGAACTCAAAGCCGTTGAGACACTCCTCCCCGTCCACAAAGCCCAACTAATAACCTACCTTAAACTGGCTGATCTCCCTCTCGGCTTTCTGATCAATTTCAATGTCCCCCTGCTAAAAGACGGCCTCCATCGTTTCATCCACCCCAACCTCCTCCGCTCCGCACCTTAGCTTCTTCCTTTCTTCGTAGTTCAATATCCTTTCCCTTTCCCTAAAATGAACATCCTCGTCACCGGCGGCTGCGGCTTTATCGGCTCCAACTTCATTCGTCAACGCCTCACCGAAACCGGCTCGCCCCTCCAAAAGCTCGTCAACCTCGACGCCCTTACCTACGCCGGCAACCCCGCCAACCTCGCCGACCTCACCAGCGACCCACGCTACGTTTTCGCCCACGGCGACATCGGTGACAGCGCCCTCGTTTCCCGCCTATTCGAAGAACACCAGATCGACGCCGTCGTGAACTTCGCCGCCGAGTCGCACGTTGACCGCTCAATCGACTCACCCGAACCTTTCATTCAAACCAACGTCGTCGGCACGCTCCGCCTGCTCAACGCCGCCCGCCTTCACTGGGTCAAGCTGCCAGAGGCAAAGAAATCCGCCTTCCGCTTTCTTCACGTTTCCACCGACGAAGTTTACGGCACGCTCTCGCTCACCGATCCCGCCTTCACCGAAGAAACGCCTTTCGCGCCGAACAGCCCCTACGCCGCCTCGAAGGCCGCCAGCGATCACCTCGTCCGCGCCTACCAGCACACCTACAAATTTCCCACCCTCACGACCAACTGTTCAAATAACTACGGTCCGTTCCATTTTCCAGAAAAGCTCATTCCACTGGTTATTCTCAACGCCCTCGAAGGCAAACCACTCCCCGTTTACGGTGACGGCATGCAGATCCGCGACTGGCTCTTCGTTGAAGACCACGCCGCCGCCATCTGGCTCGTCCTCCAAAAAGGCCGCGTCGGTGAAACCTACAACATCGGCGGCTTGAACGAAAAACCGAATATCGAAATCGTCAAAACCATCTGCGCCCTCCTCGATAAAAAGTCGCCCCGCGCCGACGGCAAGCCCTACGACACCCAGATCACCTACGTCGCCGACCGCCCTGGGCACGACCGACGCTACGCGATCGACTGTGCCAAACTCCAAGCCGAACTCGGCTGGGCACCCAAAGAAAATTTCGCCACCGGCATCGATAAAACCGTCGAGTGGTACCTCAAAAACAAAGCCTGGGCCGCCGATATCACCTCCAAGAAATACGCCCGCGAACGCCTCGGCACCAAAGCTTAAAACCTCCCTCACACTAAGAAACAAAGAATTAAAGTTTCATCACTTCCCTTCTTCGCTTCTTCGTAGTTCAAAAAAATCATCCCCATGCAACGCAAAGGCATCATCCTCGCCGGCGGCTCCGGCACCCGTCTCTACCCACTCACTATCGCCGTTTCCAAGCAGATCATGCCTGTCTACGACAAGCCGATGATCTATTACCCGCTCTCCGTGCTCATGCTGTCCGGCATCCGCGAAGTGCTGATTATCTCCACGCCCACCGACCTCCCGCTCTTCAAGCGCCTGCTTGGCGATGGCTCCCAGTTCGGCCTAAAACTCGCCTTCGCCGAACAGCCCAGCCCCGACGGTCTCGCGCAAGCCTTCACCATCGCAGGCGACGTCGGTTTCCTCACCGGCGCCGAACCTTCCGCGCTCGTCCTCGGAGACAATCTCTTCTACGGTCACGACTTCGTCGACTCCCTTAAGAGCGCGACGATCCGCACCGAAGGTGCCACGATTTTCGGCTACCACGTCGCCGATGCAACGGCCTACGGCGTTGTCGAGTTCGCCCCCGACGGCCGCGTGCTTTCTCTCGAAGAAAAACCTGCGCATCCAAAATCCAACTACGCCGTCCCCGGCCTCTATTACTACGACAAAGACGTCGTTGCCATGGCCCGCGCGCTCAAGCCATCCAAGCGTGGCGAACTCGAAATCACCGATCTCAACCGCCTCTACCTCGAAGCAGGCAAGCTCAAGGTTGAAATTCTCGGTCGCGGCACCGCATGGCTCGACACCGGAACGCATGACTCGCTGCTCGATGCCGCGCAGTTCGTCGAAGTCATTCAAAACCGCCAAGGTCTAAAAATCTCCTGCCTCGAAGAAATCGCCTACCGCCAAGGTTGGATCGACCGCACCAAACTCGACGCCCAGATCAAGTTTCTCGGCAAATCCACCTACGGCGAGTACTTGAAAAAACTGGTCTAAAGGATCCCCTCCGGTCCCTTGCGCGTTTCCTTCATCATCCCGTTCTACAACTGCCTGCTGCTCTCGCAGGCGATGGTGAAGAGTCTGCTCGCAACGCTGCCCGCAGACCTCGATTACGAAATCGTCCTAATCGACGACGGCAGCACCGATGGCACCCGCGAATGGCTTTCCTCGATCTCTGAGCCTTCCATCCGCGTCATTCTCAACGACCTCAATCTCGGCTACGCCGCCACCAACAACCGTGCCTCCTCCACCGCGACCGGCGAGCTCCTCCTTCTGCTCAACAACGACCTCGTGCTTACGCCCGGATGGCTAGAGCCAATACTGGGCCTCCACGCCTCCCTGCCGAAACCTGGTGCCATCGGCAACGTCCAGCTCAACATCGCCACCGGCGCCATCGACCACGCCGGCATCATCGTCACCGTCAAAGGCAAACCCGAGCACGACGCGACCTTGCCCCGCTCTGGCGATTTTAGAACCTCGCCCGCCGTGACCGGCGCCTGCCTCCTTATCGCACGCGACCTCTGGCAGCAACTCGGCGGCTTCGACGAACAATTCCACAACGGCGCCGAGGACATCGACCTCTGTTTTCGCGCCCACCGCGCCGGCTTCACCAACGCCGTCGCTCTCCGCAGCGTCATCCGCCACCATATCAGTTCGTCGCCCGGTCGCAAAGAAAACGACGAACGCAACGCCTACCTCTTCACCCTCCGCTGGGAAAAAGAATTAATCGCCCTCGGCTCTCGTGCTTGGTGCAAGCACCATGTTCGGCACACGCCCTACCGCGAAATCCTTTCGCTACCCGCCATCCTTCTGTATCTCGCCAACCTCCGTCGCACCCCGCCCTCCGCTGCCCTGCGCGGCGTGAAGCGCAACATCGATCACAGCCTCGGCATCTGGACCAAACGATTCGGCTGACCACACGGCCTGATTTTTGACGCTCATATTCTGACGCCGAAAGCCTCGCCGATCAGCCAATTTGCTGCATTTTTCGTTTGCCGTAAGAGCAAGGCGCTGCACGTTGACTTTCCTCCAAACGACATCCACCCGGAGAGGTGGCAGAGTGGTCTATCGCGGCGGTCTTGAAAACCGCTGGGCCCGCAAGGGTCCCGGGGGTTCGAATCCCTCCCTCTCCGCCAGTGATAAATAAGCACTTACGTCAGTATTGAACCACCAAAAGGTGGCTTTTTTATTGCACAAAAAATAAATTGTGGCCATATTGTGGCCAGATATGCCCCGCAAACGTACCGAAAAACGTACCGAATTTGCCCGTGGAAAGCCCCGTTGGTGGAAACACGCCAATCGCCTTCCCAATGGTTCGGTTTCATCATTCAGCTACCGGGTCGCATGGTACGAAGACGACAAACGCCAGAGACGAAATTTTGCGACACAGGAAGAAGCCGAGAAATACGTAGACGTGCAGAACACGAGGCTGACCGAGGCCCAGCACAATCTCGTGACCCGAGTCACAGAGATGAGCTTTGCCCAAATCAAAGCGGCTGAAAGCGCTTTTAGGTTGTTGGAGAGAAAACAGTACTTTGATCCAAAAGAACCATCGTCTGCCGATTCACTGGTTAAGGCTGTTGAGTGGTTTGTAGAGTCATACCCACGACAAGCACAGATGCTCCCAACCGTCGGGTATGCCGCAGGTCGATTCCTTGTGATGCGAAAGCGATCCTCCGCGATCCGTACCTTTAAATCCCACTGGGGCTATCTCAAAGCGTTCTGCGCATCATACGGAAAGTTTTTAGTGGCGGCTATAACACCAGCAGACATCGCCAATTTTATTGATCGCTCAGACGTGGGCGATGTCGCAAAGCTTCACAGGTGGGATACATTGCATGCGTTCTTTGAGTTTTGTGCCGGCAAAAAAAACATCCGTGGTGCTTGGATTGGCCTAAATCCCGTAAAACAAGTCCCTGAGCCCACCTACCACCCGAATAAACCCCAGATCTACACGCTCCCCGAGGTTAAGCGATTAATCGAGGCATCAATTGACCACAGTTATGCGCCAAGCGTTGTAGTCAGACTCTTTTCGATGGTTCGTACTGAAGAAATGATGGCGATGGTTCACAATCGAGGCTCACTTTGGTCCTACGTGAATCTTGAGACGGGCTGGCTGACATTGACGAACGCTGAAGTCAAAACACGCGCTGACAAAAAACGCGGGGGACGACGTATTCGTATTTCACCTACACTTAGGAAATGGCTTTTTGAATTCAAAAAACGCAACTGGGACATCAGTGACAATCGCACGCAGGACGAGAAGGTCCGAAGCTTTGCGAACTCCGAAAAACTTGGCCGCGGTTCGGGCTTCACCAACCTTATTCGTCACACAGCGATTTCTTACAGGGTTACCCGCGTAGGTTCTTTTGCAACGGTCGCGGAAGAAGCCGGCACAAGCGAGGCGATCATCCGGGCATCATACTTTGACCGCGTGACGCCAAAAGCGGCTGTAGAATTTCTCCAGCTCACTCCGGACAAATTCTCCCTGCCTATTGCACCAACTACGGGATAGATACAACACGACGCTGTCGCTCGATCCAAATCTCGAGTTCGTCTTCAAAAATACGTGTGACCAGCGGAGTTCCCTCTACTTTGGGAAGCTGGAAACTGGGAATTGGATCAGCGACAGACTTGGGGTCACAAAGCATCTCAATCGTCCGAGAATGGACGCCCAATTTGCGAGCGACCGTGCTCGGCTTTAAAATTCGTCTCGTATCGAATTTTTGCCGAGGGGCCCCACCTTGCGATTGCTCAGCCGATGAAGCGCTCGGCTGAACAATAGAAATCCAGTTACCTAGTTTGGGTAGGTTCAGTTTAGGCGTATGGGCCGAAATGGGCTGGATGGACTTGAGCACCTTCAATGATAGCGCACAGGGAGACAGCCCCCTGTTGCCCCACAGCGGCCACCCGAAGACAATTCTTCCAAACCAGTTGTGATCGAAACCTTGGCTCCAGATAATAACATTTAATCATTTTACATCAATGGCTTATGGGTAATGACGAGAAGTAAGGTGGTCGCGGCAGGTACATCAGCGAAATCACTGCGCCTAAAGGCATTTCACGAATTTGTCTGAGCGTTTGCGCTCGGATTTCACCAATATTGTTGTTGATACCTTGATCTAGGAACTTTTTCAGGGGTCGGCAGACAGTGTTTAATTCTGGAAGGTCAGCCACGTGGACATTGTCGGAACTGTCTGTGTTAACGGTGGCCATCCTCGGCGCCGCATGATTGGCTTTACTAAGTGAAATCAGTTCTGCCGCCGATGCACGTGTTCGTTCCTGCACGGACCGGATCTGGAAATGGTTCAGCGTCGAATTAACCTTTTCGCGGGCCATCTTAACTGGAAACCAATCCAGCTCGTTGCGCGGCGTGTACGTGCGGGCTGGGTCAGGGTAACCAAGGTATTCTATAATTCGAAGGGCGATTGGAGACGCCAATTGCATTGCCTCCATTGCTCGTCTGTACGTTTTATCTGCCGAAACTTCGTCGAGAACGGACTTCTTCGGAAGCTTCGCTGCCAAGTAATTCAACTGTGCGTCAACTCGCGCAAGTCGGCCGCGCAAAATCGGTTCAAAATTGAAATAATCAGAGCATCGCCAATCCCAAGGCACCCCCTCCGGGAGTGATCGACGAATAAATGAGGCAGTACCACTAGGTGAAACGTCCGGACAACCACGCACGTAGTTGTTAGGAAGATATCGGTCAGCAGATGCTCTTTGACCTGCAAAAAGCTCAGTGAGTAAATTCCTGTCGGCGACCATCGAAACAACGTGCGATTGGTGCTCTTTTAGGAGGTTTTTAAGTCTCTCTTCTGCCGTTTCAAGCCTTGCGTCCGAGATCGGACCCCACGCAGGCATGTCACCCAATGACGCCAAAATTTTGGCAATTCGCTCTCTCCCATCTACCGAGCTCAGGTGGCTATCAACCCAAGAAACACACTCATCGGGATCGTGTTTCATTCCTTTTAAACTGACTTCGTGACGCCAGCTCGCGACCAATCCTCCAACCTCAACAAGAGCACTTAGGTCTCGAGGCTTATCTTCAATGACTCCCGAATTGAGAATCAAGGCGTACTGCTCGATCGCATGCCGGTACGGTACGGCAAGTGAGTTCCGGAAGTGAATGCGCACTTGATGCCCGTTCACAATTCCCGGGAAATCGTTCTCAAAACTGATGCGCTCACCCGATGAACATGCAGGGAAAATGAGTGCATGGGCATCGCTGTCTGTTTCAGAAGCACGCGTCCCGATAACATAACCAAGCGACCCGTGATCGAAATGCCGTTGGCAATAACTCAACAACGCCTGCATCGCTGCCGACACAGTGCAGTTGGCAATCGAGGAGCCAGTCTGACCCAAGGTCGTGCCTCGAAGAATCTCCGAACTGAAGATTATGTGGAATGCTTTAACCTCATGCGCGCTCCGTTCAAGACGCCACCACGTGGTCAATTTCTTGAACTTTTCCAGGTCGGAAACGTTCTCTCCTCCTCCGCAACTATCTCGCAAGATTCGCCCCAGAAAGCCGCACACGCGTGAGGACTGCGCACCTTTTTCGAGCGCGAAAGTAGGGTTTGTGGATACTTGGAGCCCCTTCTTTGCTGTCGAATCGACGCCTTGAACGTTATCCGGCTCTACCGCGTTACTCACCACAAGCTCCGCAGAAAACCTTCCCAGCAAACGCTCCAATACACGCGGGTTTCGAATAGTAGTGACCCGCTTGAACAGTCCGTTTGATGCCGATCGAACACCGAAACGCGACCAACGCGTCTCGTCAAAATTCGGGGAATTGATTTCATCGGTAAGCCTGTTCATGTTTCGAAAGGCCTCTTCGCGGTGGCCCCAGAGTTAAGTTTTGCAGCCGCCATTTTCACCGCGGCATTGATAGCAATGCTTTCCATCACGGCCTGCTCAAGGCTCATGAAATCGCGATCGTTTCGCTTCGAAAACTCTCTCCTGAGGTCGCTGTCAAGTTCGAGACTGGATCGTAATGAGCCCGCGAGCGGGAGACCATTAGCGATCCGGCCGAGAGCGTAAAGCGTCGCATCAGTGACCAGTTTCGAAGCAACATCTGAGCTGATACCGAGCACCGTTGCATATTTATCGACCGCGTGATGCAGGTCGTCCGGCACTTCAATCTGTACGTTAATTTTCATGATAAATGTGCAGAGGGTTCAATTGTTGCGCTTCTCATCGGCTTCCGCCGAAAGCTGCTTCGCCACGATTGCCGTTTGGATAAGCGCCCGCAGCGCACCTCCCTCTAAGGATAAAAGTGCCTCGGCAAGCACTCGATTCGAAATAGTAAGTTGCTCGATCAGGAGAGACAGAAACGCCTGCTCCCTCAGCAAAAATGCCAGCTCGACAATATAATCGCAGTTCGCTCGGTCTTCGAAAAATCGAACCGCGGTAGCTAGGTATTCTTCGCGGGAGACACCCCGCCGAGCGGCACATTCAGTAATAAAATCTGCCAACTCGGGCGAGATTTTGATTTTCCGCCGAAGGTCCTCGGCAGCATTGTTTGAGTTCGGATCGGGATTGGATGTGATAGATTCACTCATGCGAGTAAGATAGCAGACAGGTTGACAGCCCCCCCTTGCCCCTCCCCATCAGGGGTCCTTCCGACACCGGATCACGAAATTGGAGGTCGAAGGCCGCACTTTGAGAACGTATCTGGGGTCAAACGTGTACAATTCGGCCTGCTTCAGGGGTCCTCGCGACCAAAGCTGGGGTCGACATCGTCATTTGAGCGCACTCTTTGGGGTCCCGTGCGTACCGGACAGCTAGATCCTAGGGGTTTTCGGTGTATTAGCGACGTGGTAACTGGGGTTCTACGAGTACCAAAAATCGATCTCCCCTGACTTCTATCTTGTCATGCCAAGAATGTCCAATCGGCCAAAATGGGCCTCCCTGCTCCGCACCTCACAAAAACGGGGAACATGAGATGGCGTGGAGGACCGGTTGATCGTGTGATCGGTTGGCGCATAAAGTGAAGTTAGTTCAGCCGGTCGGCGATTTACTCTGCGCTGACCCTGCCCTCACGCCTTTCGTCACTTTCACTCAATCTTCTCCCCAGTGTTCGATCCATCGCTTTCCCGGCAGGTACAAAACCAAAGGCTCTGGCATGTCCGTCACGCGACGGTCGCGAACCGACGTCTTGGTTCAGCCTGAAATCAAACGGTCGGGCTCAAATAGTCTGGCCATCCCTGTGCGGTCACTTTCTCTAACCAATGCGTGACTGGAGTCTGGACTTCCGACCAAGCCGTTTCGCTTGCCCCCGATGCCTCTGCCCTCAAGGCGGCGCAGGGTTTGGCGTCTCCACGCAAGTGGCCCTCGCTGGGCCATGATGAAGAATTCGTCTGGGGATTGGCTCAAGGCTCAGGCAAAGATCCCTATCAAGTGGTGATCGAGTTGGCCGAACCCGCGTTCAAATGTTCCTGCCCAAGTCGGAAGTTTCCCTGCAAGCACGGTCTTGGTTTGCCAGTCGGAGGACAATTCGTTCCGGCGGCGATAGGCTGACGACACTAGGTGCAGACGACCCAGGGACACCGTCGCTCTTTCCTCGAAATCAGGCCGACCATGACTCACTGCTCCAAGTTCCTTCACTCTGCGCGCGACGCCGGCGGCCTGTGCATCAATCAACCGCCGCGCGGGCTCTTCCCAGAATTTATAGCCTGCCGTCGCGGTTGCGGCGAGCCCCTGTCGCACCAGATCGGCCAACCATCCATCGAGCTGATCCAGTCCGCGCAGGATGTTCGTTTCGCGTTTTTCTTTGCGTTTGGCCTGCGCGTTTGGATCGACAGGAGCCGCTTCTGCTTGCGCTGCGCGGACCTCTTTCTTCTCGGCTCGTTCGGCCCGTTTAGCTTTCCATTCCGCTACCCACTGCGGGCGTGGGGCTGAGTTAACGGCGCCGGGTTGTCCTGCAAGTAGGAGCAGCAAACTGTTGCCGAACCATGGCACGCCGAAATACGCCTCATTCGCACCATCGACGCCAAAGTACTCGGCACGCTCGACGCCGAGTTTCTGCGAGCTCAACCCGAAGCGGCGCTGCGTCTTCTCGCCAACCAACTTCTCGCACTCCTCGTCCGCGAGGCCAGCTTGGAACGAGAATCGACGCCCAGCCTCTACCGTGTGCCTGCTGGCGCCAACTTCCCGCAATACCTTCTCCGTCTCGAGCAACTCATCGCCGTGCATTGCAGCTCGATGGACGGCGTGCCGAATACTTTCCTCAGCGGCGAACGCGAAATCATCGATGGCAACCTCCAACTCTGCCTCGCCGAGCCCGATAACGTCGTTCCCCGCCTCGTCCTCGTACACACACTGGTTCGGATGAAAAAGATCCGTCCTCAAGTCGTCGAGGAATTCCGCGACAAAGTGCTGCTCCTCCAAAAAGAAAAACAACTCGCCGCCCCAGCCTACGGCGTCCTCCAGCGCATGACCTCGGAAGTGTACCCATAGGCAATCGTAAAAACGGCGCCATTTCATGAACCCCGCGTTCCGCCGTGTATGGTGGAGTCGGTGGATGGGTTAAAGACGACACCGGGCATACTCCAACAGCCGTCATATCGTGAACAAGGGGGAAGCTGCCAGTCGCGAGCGTGAGTTTGTCCTGGTCCGGAGGACGTGAACCAATCATCCTTTAGAAACCAGCCTGTCATGAACATCAGCGATCACGCCTTTGAGGTGGAGTCCCGCAAGGCACTCTTTCGTCGCTTGATGCCATTCTACACAAAGGTGCTGCCGGCCGCTTTCTTCAAACGTCCTGAGCCGGTCCTAAACTTTCCCCAGCTCCATAATCTTATCGAGGGTATATTCAAGCCGGCCAACGCACACTACACCCTGTGCGTGGCTTCCATGCTGCATAGTCCCTACCCGGATAAACTCGCCCATACCACAGGTGGAACGTGGAAGATCGAGTATAGCCCGAAGGCTGGAGACCTCAACGGCAGTGCAAATACAGGCATGTTCCGAGCGATGGCCGACCGAATGCCTGTTCTAGTCATCCGGCAGGAAACCAACAAAACATCGCCAAGCGGATCTTCGTATCGGCTTCTTGGGCTTGGTATCCTTGAGTCCTATGATCAGGCTACGCGGCTTTTCTTGATCCGTGGAATGAAGGCGGACGAGCTCGTCGAATTCCTGAAACTTGATGAGGCATCGGAGTGGCTGCCGACTGCACTGAAGCTGGAAACGCTGGAGGAGTGGCAACCGTTCGTTTCCGAGGATAAACGCAGCTATATGGTAACTTCCCAAAAACGAGATGACGCCTTCCGCGATGTCGTCCTCGACGCCTATGATTTTACCTGCGCCGTTACCGGACAGCGTTTCAAATCGGATCGCCTAGTTGAGGCGCAGGCAGCTCACATTATCGCCAAGGAAAAGAAGGGCACGGACGATCCACGAAATGGTCTTTCACTTTCACGATCGGTCCACTGGGCCTTCGATGCCGGTATTTTCACCATCTCGGATCAATACGAGGTGCTGATAAATCCAAAGGCAAAGTTAGCTCGTATACAGAACTTTTCCCTCTTTGAAGTTGATCGAAAACCCATTCTTCTGCCAAAGGACGGGCAATTCAGGCCGCACCTCGACGCATTGGCCTGGCACAAGGAAGCTGTTTTCGACCGTTTTGCAGGTTAGAAAACGTCGCATGGCGGAGGAATCAACGATTAGGAAGAATGGAAGAGTTGAAGGCACTCCTTCCTCATAAATTGCTCGATCAAAAATAACTTAGGGTCGCCCACAGCCAATACACTTTTTGCTGGCATACTAATTGTACGCCAAGACCAATCCTGGTTACCGTATTGCGAACAGAACGATGCCATGTCAGCAATTGTTCCTCCGGATACAACCCCTGCCAGTCTTGCCCAGATGGCAGCACTTGCGCACATTGGGCATGGCTCATGAGTTGTATAGAGAACGCATCCCTCCAAATGACGGGTATTCAGCTTCCTGCAGGCAAATCGAAGTGCTGCTACCTCCGCATGCTGAGTAGGATCAGTATCTTGTTTAATGCGGTTCCCGGAAGCTGCTATGATTTCATTATTTCGAACAACAACCGCCCCAATTGCGTAGTCTCCACGCGTCTGCGCTGATACAGCCTCCGATATGGCGGCTAACATAAATCGATTTTCGGCAACGTAAGTCATGTTATCGAATTGATTGAATACAGTCATTTTTTACACGAAGCTTTTTTCGACTTCTGCGCTATTTCACGCATAAATTTCTGAAGAGCATCTCTAGGATGGTCGACCTCAGAAGAGATCATTTTGAGCCCCCAACCATCGAGAATTCGCTCCTGAACCGGATTTGGTCGTGGAGAAAAGAGATACGATGTCGGCCGCATAGTAATTGGCACTCCCTTCCTTAGCTGGCTAAGCTTGTATAGAAGATACCGTATATTTATATCTCGTAGACTATATCCAATAAATAATATACCGCGTCCAATCGAATCCGATCGAAGTTTTATATCAAGAGGACCTTCGAAGCTCATCCGTTCAAAATAGCTTGTTTCATCAATAACGAGCGTTTCGTCATTGGTCACATCACCGTGAAATTTTATTATTTGGGTTTGGCCAGAACGAATACCTGGAAAATCGGCTATTGATACAATTTTTGTGTAGGCCTTCCCTTTTTCAGAAAATGCACGTTCGATCCAGTGATCGTAATTTGTTGTATAAATCAGCGGAAAATCAAGGTCGACGATTGCACTATGGATTGCTGATTTTCCGATATTTACTCCACTGTGCCATGTTTGGTCGATCCAGCTCCTAAGCTCGCCAAAGCTACCTTTTGTCAGCTTGTACATTTCCGCCACGGCGAGGTAGTCGCCGTAGGAACTTAAGAGAGCTGGATCATAGCCGAGGTCTTCGCCAATTTTGTCTATCAGTTGACTCCAAGATGGCAGTCCTAAACAGCTTGATACTCCTGCGCCGACGAAAAGAATAAGGTCTTTCTTTTTTACTGCGTCAATCAATTCTGTGGGCAGATTCATTTAAAAAGAAATTGAAGAAGTTTATCAAAAGCCAGTTTTCGCATAGATATATCGTTTTTGGTATCACCCATCTCAGCAAAAGTCCTCTTGCGACCTTTTGGGATGAATATACAATCCCACTGGAATTCTCTATTCCCCCGCGGCTTGGTAGCAACGTAGCCCAATACTTCGCCACTAAAGTAATGAAACTTCCTGCCGTCACAGTAGCATATCTGGGTTCGTGCTACTAGGTCAGTACCACCAAAAAGATGTGCAAATCGGTCGGCCTCCAGGGCATCCCAGAACGTTTGAGTCAAACCTCCGGGTAAGTCGTTAAGTTCTTTGAGATAAAGTCCAGTATGTTCGACAAGTAGTGGTTTCCCAATTTCTTGGAACGCCTTGATCGCTTTGTCCTTAACCAATGCGATTTCATCACGAGTTTGCAGTTCAGCGATGCTAAGCGGGGCTTTAATCAAGCTAAGAGGAGACCCTTTAGTCAATGCCTGTGCTTCACGAAACTTATGTGGGTTTTTAGAAACAAATCTAAGAGATATAAGATTCATCGCGAAAGTTGGGCATCAATGCGGAAATATAGAACGTCAATATGGTTGGCGGATATCATATAGCTCCTGCTTCGATTTTTGGCGCTCAAATCATTTTGAGATAAATATTATAGCGAAACCAGAAAATAGGATAATCAGTTCCAAGTAAACTGATTGAATAATCGAAGGACGAACTGCATATGAATTCCGCATAAATCATGATACGAGTTGGACTACGACAATTCTTCCATTATTACTAACGCCATCGCGAATCATAGTTACTCGAACTGTTTCAGTTGTTTCGTCTGTTAGGCTTGCAGCTATTTGCTGAGCATTCATCTCCTCATTCACTGAGGTATTGCAGAGATCAGCAAGTGGGAGGGAGTCTCCACGACCAAGAGCCCGAAAAGTTGCGAGCCTCGCTTCCGCCGTGCGATTTAACACCCCAATTTTATACTGTAAGCCAGCTGTCGTCGACGTTGCGTGGATTATGGCAAAACCAGTGGCATAATCCCTGAAGTGTGAGTTTTTGGACAATTGAACGAGAAGCGGCTGCACGCCTACGCAAAGTTTTGCGGCCATTGCGAGCACCGACGAAGCTGAAAGACCTACCTTTATGACAAGTTCGTCGAGATGTTTTGTCGCGATGAGCATTTCTCCAGCGAGATTGTTACAAGACAACTCTAGTAATCGCTTAGCTCTCTCGCCATCTCCGGTCGTTAACAATTCAGCGTCATCTGAGGATGCAATTAAATGGTGAGCCAACTCGTGCGCTAAAGTAAATCTTAGCTCGTTAGGAAGGAGACTGAGCGTTTCACCCTCCTCAAAAATTTTACTCAACGATTCTGGATTATACTCTCTTGAATCTAATATAATAAGAG
>JAYTWC010000657.1:0-1781 GCA_043743635.1 Verrucomicrobiota bacterium
CTCCGCTAAATCCTTCCGTGCCCGACCTGCTCCTCACGCTCAAAACCACCTTTGGCTACAACGCCTTTCGCCCACTCCAACGCGAAATCATCGAGACGAGTCTGGCCGGCCGCGACGTGTTTGCGCTGCTACCCACTGGCGGTGGCAAATCGTTATGTTTTCAGATTCCTGCGCTCCATCGCACCGGCCTGACCATTGTCGTTTCGCCGCTCATCGCGCTCATGAAGGATCAGGTTGACCAACTGCAAGCCGCCGGCGTCGCCGCCACGTTTCTCAACTCCACCCTTGGCGCCGCCGAAGCCCGTTCACGTCTCGCCGGCCTGCATCGCGGCGAATGGCGCCTGCTCTACGTCGCACCCGAACGCCTGATGTTGGACAACTGGCAGGAAAATCTAAAAGCGTGGAACGTCACCGCCATCGCGATCGACGAGGCTCACTGCGTCTCCGAATGGGGCCATGACTTCCGCCCCGAATATCGCCAACTCGCCAAACTCCGCGATCTCCTGCCCGACGTGCCCGTGATGGCGTGCACCGCCACCGCGACCGAACGAGTCCGTACCGACATCATCAAACACCTCAAGCTCCGCGAGCCGGCGATCTTCGTCGCATCGTTCAATCGTCCTAACCTCACCTATAAAGTCACGCCCAAGGACGAGCCCACCAAACAAATCATCGCCTGGGTAAAGAGCCGTGAAGACGAAAGCGGCATCGTCTACTGTGCCAGCCGCGCCGCCACCGAACGTGTCGCCGAGGCTCTGGCCGGACGCGGTTACAGCGCCCGACCCTACCACGCCGGCCTCGACGCCGCTGAACGTTCCCGAAACCAAGAACTCTTCCTACGAGACGAAGTGCGCATCATCTGCGCCACGATCGCCTTCGGCATGGGCATCAACAAACCCAACGTCCGCTGGGTCGTCCACTACGACCTGCCCAAAAACATCGAAGGCTACTATCAGGAAACTGGCCGCGCCGGGCGCGACGGCCTGCCCGGCGATTGCCTCCTGCTCTTCAGCGGTGGCGACGCCGCCAAACAGACCCATTTCATCGACGAGATTACCAACCCGCAGGAACAGCAGATCGCGCGCGGCCAGCTCCGCCAAATCATGCACTACGCCGAGAGCGCCGGCTGCCGCCGCTCCGAGTTGCTCGCCTACTTTGGAGAAACATTTCCAATCGACAACTGCGGCGCCTGCGACAACTGCAACGAACCACGCGAAACCTACGACGGCACCCTCTTCGCGCAAAAGTTTCTCTCCTGCGTTTATCGCATCAACGCCGCCAGCCGCTTCGGCGTCGGCATCAACCACGTCACCGAAGTCCTCACCGGTGCCGACACCGACAAAATCCGCCGCTGGGAACACGACAAACTCTCCACCTACGGCATCGGCAAAGACGTCGCGCGCCCCCGCTGGGCCGGCATCGGCCGTGAACTCCTGCGTCTCGGCTACCTCAAGCAAAGCGACGGCGAATTTCCCACGCTCGAACTCACGCCCGAGGGCATGGCTGTGTTGCGCACCCGGGAAACGATCACGTTAACCAAACAGCTTACCACCCCCAAAGCCCGCAAAATCATCCGCCGCGAAGGCGACATCGAGTGCGACGAAATTCTCTTCGCCCGCCTACGCGAACTCCGCAAGCGCCTCGCCGACGAACGTAAGGTTCCCGCGTATGTTATCTTCGGAGACGCCACCCTCCGCCAGCTCGCACGCGAATATCCCGAAACCGAATCCGCACTCGAAGGCATCTTCGGCATGGGCGAAAAGAAACGCGCCGAATTCGGT
>JAYTWC010000658.1:0-1583 GCA_043743635.1 Verrucomicrobiota bacterium
GACCAATTAACAAGTACCAAGGTCCAAGACGCCACCCTCTCGCCCCTCGCCCCTAGCCCTTCACCTTCGTCCGCAGCCGCGCTCATCCTCGTCGTCCGCAGCCTCGCCCAGCTTGATGCCGCGCTCCGGTGCGAGGGTGCTGACACAATTTACTGCGAGTTCGAAAACCCGAAGCACTACCGCGACGCTGTGCAGTCGTTTCGCGTCGACAACGCCCAGCGCGACCCCGCCGCTGCCGCCCGACGCACGATCTGGGTCGTCCCCCCGCGCATCTTCAAACCCGGCGAAGAATGGATCTTGAAACAGGTTCGTTCCTCCGAAGCCGACGGATATTTAATCCGTAACTACGACCACCTCGCCTTCTTCGCCCACGACCGCAAGCGCGGCGATTTCTCCCTCAACGTCGCCAACGGTCTTAGCGCTGAGTATTTCATCAACCACTGCGGCCTCGAACGCGTCACGATCTCCTACGACCTCAACGTCGCGCAAACCGAAGCCCTGCTCGCCTCCGCCCCTGCCGCCTGGTTCGACCTCACGCTCCACCAGCACATGCCGCTCTTCCACATGGAGCATTGCGTCTTCTGCGCCTTTCTTTCCAGCGGCAAAGACTACCGCGATTGCGGCCGCCCCTGCGACACGCACGTGGTAAAACTCCGCGACCGCGTCGGTGCCGAACTACCGCTCAAGGCCGACGCTGGCTGCCGCAACACCGTCTTCAACAGCCGCGCGCAAACCGGTGCCGAGTTTATCGACCGCTTCCTAGCCCGAGGTGCGCGCCACTTCCGCGTGGAGTTCGCCGACGAGACGCCCGACGAAGTCACACGCATCGCCGCCCGCTACGTGCAGCTGTTGCGCGGCGAAATCCGTGGTGCGGATTTATGGCGCGAATTCAAATTCATCAACCAACTCGGCGTCACCCGCGGCCAGCTGGAAACCGCCACGAAAACGATCCAGAGGAAACCCTGATTAGCCCAACTGACTAGATCGACTCACTCTGTTTTCGAACCGGCTCCAGCCGGAATCAGAAAATAAAAATCGCTCCCCTCGCCCAATTTGCTCGTGCAGGCGATCGTGCCGCTATGCGCCACCACGATGTCGCGCGCGATCGACAACCCCAGCCCTGCGCCTTTCCTCGTCTGCCCAGGCACACGATAAAATTTCTCGAAAACACGCGTTGCGTTTTCCTCGGAAATTCCAGGCCCCTGATCGCGCACACCGAACCGTACAAAACCGTCCGTGCCTGCTTGGGCGTAAAGCGTGATTTCAGTTTTCGGCGGCGAATACTTCGAGGCATTACCCAAAAGATTTATAAAAACATGCCGCAATCGTTCGGGATCGGCAAAAATCCGATTCGGCACACCGCTCACGTTAATCACGATTATCTGATCCTCAACATCGACGATTGGTTTTATCTCACGCGCCATATCGGCAAGCATTATATCGATCGCCACTTCGCGGCGATTCAACCGCGAGGCACCACTTTCGAGCCGCGCGATATCAAGCAGATCGTTAAGAATGCGCAACAACCGGTCCGCATCGTCACGCGCCGTCTCTAACAAGTCACGTTGCCTCGGCGAAAGCGG
>JAYTWC010000659.1:0-2165 GCA_043743635.1 Verrucomicrobiota bacterium
CGGACGCCTCCCGTACGCGGTCGCACTCCTTTTGCCCGCGCTGGTTTTTGCCTCGCTCCATGTTAACTTCAAAACCCTCGAAGGTCTTATCACGCTCGCGCCTCTCACCGCCTTCGCGGTTATCTTTTCCCTCGCCTACGAACGCAC
The DNA here is from genome assembly GCA_043743635.1 of Verrucomicrobiota bacterium. GTDB lineage: Bacteria > Verrucomicrobiota > Verrucomicrobiia > Opitutales > Opitutaceae > JADKHC01. Next base: position 148 of record JAYTWC010000659.1, read on the forward strand.
CGGCCGCATCGCCGTCGTGATGATTGCACACGGACTATTCAATCTCCACACGGTCGTCTTTGTCCTGCTTGGATTGAACAACGGTTGAACGATTTCCGTCCCGCCGCTCCTCATGTCGCCCTTCGCAAAAAGTTCCTCCGACTCCGTCGCCTCGCTCGGCGAAGAACGGCTCATCGCAGCGATCCGGCGGTGGCTCGGCCCAGCCTCGCCGCCCGCACCTCACGGCATCGGCGACGATTGCGCGGTACTACCACCGTCAAAACGTCAGCAAGCCATCACCGTCGATCCCGTCATCTACGGCCGCCATTTCGACGACCACGTTTCGCCCCGCGACGTCGGCGCGAAACTCCTCAAACGCAATCTCAGCGACCTCGCCTCGATGGGTGCCGAACCAACCGCTGCCGTCATCGCCCTCACCCTCGACCCGCGCGTCAGCCTCGTTTGGCTGGAAAAATTCTACCGCAGCCTCGCCTCCTGCGCGCTGAAGTACCGTGTGCCCATCGTTGGCGGCGACATCGCCCAAGCCGACGGCATCCTCGCCGCCAGCGTGACGCTCCTCGGCCAAGCCACCGGCCCACGCTTGCTCCTTCGCACCGGCGCGAAACCTGGCGACTGGATCTACGTCACCGGCAAACTCGGCGGCAGCATCGCCAGCCACCATTTCAGATTTCAACCACGCCTCGCGGAAGGTTCCTGGCTCGCCGCCCGCAAAGAGACCCGCGCCATGATCGACCTGAGCGACGGCCTCGCCAAGGACCTGCGCGCTCTCACACCGGCCAAAACCGAACCTGCGCTCTTCGCCAACGCCGTGCCAATAAGCCGCGACGCGCTCCGCCTCGCCCGAACCTCCGGCCGCACACCTCTCGCCCACGCGTTGAGCGATGGCGAAGACTACGAACTGCTTTTCATCGTCGCCAAGAATGCCGACCGCGTCGCCTTCGAACACGACTGGAAACGCCGTTTCAAAACGCCCCTCAGCTGCCTCGGTCATTTCGTGCGCACCGGCCAGCGCCCAGCCGACACCATCGATCTGAGCCAATTTCACGGCTATGAGCATCTTCGCTGAACTCACCGCCGGCGTCACGACCCGCTCCGCTGCCGAAACACAGGCCATCGCCTTTCGCCTCGCGCAGACACTACCGCCCGACACCACGCTCGCGCTCCACGGCAACCTCGGCGTTGGCAAGACCACCTTTGTGCAAGGCCTGGCGAAAGGTTTCGGTGTGACCGACGCCGTCACGAGCCCGACCTTCAACATCTTCACTCTCCATCGCGGCGGCACACGCACGCTCGTGCACCTCGACGCCTACCGCCTGGAAAATGATCTGCAAATCGACTCGTTGATGCTGGAGGATTTCCTCATCTCACCCTTTTGTCTCGCCGTCGAGTGGCCCGAAAAAATCGCCGGCTGGCTCCCGCACAACGCGCTGCACCTAACTTTGAGCATCACCCCCGAGCAGCACCATCACGTGCAGCTGTCGTAGGGCGCCCGCAGCATTGGGCGCGCCCCACCCGGCAAATAAGCCCACAAAAAAGGGCGGACCGTTAAGTCCGCCCTTTTGGCTTTAAAAGATTCGAATTACTCCGCCTTCGGCTCTTCAACCGCAGCTTGGGGTGCAACCTCAGGCGCAACTTCAATCGGTGCAGCTTCGACCGGTGCAGCAGACGCAGCGGCAACCGTCATCGGCGGCGTGGTCTGGGGAGCATCAGGGAAGTTCTCCGGATCGTGTTCGTCCTTCTCGACCTGCTGCTTGCGCGCTTCCGTCATTGCCGGAGAGGCGAACAAACGACCATCGATAAATTCCGTCACATAACCTTCGGTCACCAACCAGCGCAGATCGCCATTGAGACGGTTGAGCTTGGATTGATCTTCCGCCGTGAGAGCCGTGGCCGCCTCAGGCGTGATCGGAGGAATCGTACCGCTGTTTTGGATCGGCGGAACGGTTGAGCCTTCGGGAGCCGCAGCAGCGACTGCCGGTGCGCTGGGAGGCTGAATGCCGAGGAACTTCGCCGGAAGC
>JAYTWC010000660.1:0-2976 GCA_043743635.1 Verrucomicrobiota bacterium
AGACTCTCCAGCTTTTGCGTCTCCATCAACTTTTGATCGAACTGCGCACGCTCCTCTTGCGCGAGCTTCAGCATCGTAATGTCGCGCGTGAACATCACGATACCGCCAATCGAACCATCCATGTGATGCCACGGGCGGACTTCGTAGCTCAACCATTGCTTCGTACCATCGACGCGAGTGAAAAGATCCCCTTCGGAACGGATGATCGCGCCAGCGAGGCAATTGCGATGATCCTCCCTCCAGCGTTCCGGTATTTCGGGGAATACCTCGTAATGCGTCATTCCGGTGACGTCCTGAAGTTTGAGATTGTAATCGAGGTACCACTGGCGGCTCGCCACCAGGTAACGCATGCCACGATCAAACATCGCCACCGCTGCCGGAGCGTGCTCAACAAACGTCCGCAACAAGGCCTCACTGTCACGCAATGCCTTGCCGGCCTTCAAGCGGCGCGTGATATCGGTAAAACTACTCACCACCGCCACAACCTTGCCGTCCACGTCACGGATTGGCTGCGTATTGATCGAAATCCAAACCTGAGTTCCATCAGACTTATTGATTCCCATGACGACATCGCGCTTCGGTTCGCCCGTACGCAGCGTCAGCATGAATGGATGCATTCCATCCGGGACTGGACGGCCATCCTCATAAATCGCCCGCAGACTATCATCAACAAAAGCAAGGTCATTTGCCTCTACCGGCTTGATACCCAAGATTCGCTCCGCCGCCGAATTCGCACTCATCATTTTTCCGGTGGCATCCCGCACCACCACACCATCCGCCAGAGCCTCAAAAACCGAAGCCATTCGTTCTTGTGAAAAACGCAGCTCCTCCGTCAACCGCTTGTGGGCTGTAATGTCCGAACGAATCGCCACGTATTGTTCCAACCGTCCATCTTGATCAATGAACGGCACGATCGTCGAAGCGACCCAATAGAGGCTTCCATCCTTGGCTCGATTGCAAATTTCACCATGCCAGACCTTGCGGTGGGAAATCGTTTCGTACATCGAGCGAAAAAACTCCGGCGAATGCAGCCCGGACTTAATCATCCGGTGATTTTGCCCCAACAATTCTTCACGCGTGTAACCGCTTATCTCACAAAATTTGTCGTTGGCGTAAGTGATTGTTCCCCGCAAATCCGTCATCGCGACAATCGCATGTTCGTCGACCGCGAACTGCTGGCGCGCAATCTGGTCAAGCGCCCGGCGTAACTTCGCCTCTGCCGTCCGCGATTCTCGACCATCCTCCAATGGCCCAAGTAGCGCCACCAACTCGCCCAGCAGCTTGACGTCCTCCGGCCGCCAATCACGCGGCTGCAAGTCGATCACGCCAAACGAACCGAGCACGAATCCGTCGAGCCCAACCACCGGAACACCGACATAGGCAACAAATCCATAATCAACTATTGCCGGATTTCCTTTGGTCAGTGGGTGAATCCTCGCATCGGCAACAACCAACGGCTTTCCACTATCCACCACATACCGGCAAAATGAATGACTGAGCGGTATCTTGCCTGCCGCCTCCAGATTACTTGGCAGACCATGCGCAGATTTGAAATGCTGCCACTCATCATCGATGAGCGAGAAGAAACTGATGGGAGTCTTCAGCCACTCCTGCGCCAACCGAGTCAACCGGCCAATGTTCTCCTCGACGCGAGAATCGAACTGATTCAGGCGTTTTAATGCGGCCAGACGGTTCGCGCTCTCAAGAGCGTTTCGGGGTGAGGTCACTGGCCACGGATCAGAACAATCTGTATCAAAACGTCAACTACAACCTGTTTGCGAAAGGCCTGTACCTATTTAAACCGGCAAAAAAAGTGGCTCAATGACCAAGCCGTTTGATAACCGATGAAATGTCCTCATCGGCCAGCCCGTTCAGCGCCGCCGCCTGATAACACCCCTGCAATGTCTCCAACAAAGAGAACTCATCACCACCGACAGTATGCGCGGCCAGCTTAAGATCCTTCAATAAATGTTTTACCGAAAACTGCGGAGAGAAATCCCCTGCACGCAACTTTGGTTCTTTTAACCGGGTGACGCCCGAGTAGCTGACATTCTTGGCCAGCGCCGTAAAGAACAGCTCATCGCCCACACCCGCCCTGCGGGCCATCGTGAGCGCCTCCACCAGCCCCTGCATGTGCGCGGCAATGTTAAGATTCATCGCCAGCTTCAGCGTTGCCGCCTGTTTATTGGTTCCGATCGGGAAACGCGTTTCAGAAATCAACAAAAGCAACGACTCCAACTCAGCCATCAACGCGACATCGCCGCCCAAATAGAACACCGTCTTTCGGTCCTCTGCCGCAGGCTTGCTGCCAGTAAAAGGTGCCTCGAGGTAACGCGCTCCACGAGCGACGACCCGTTGGCGAAATTCCTCACTGCTCTCCGGATCAATCGTGCTGGATTGAATCACTACCTTTGCCGCGGTCAGCCAAGGCTCGATACGCTCAAGCACACTCCGCACCGCTGGCGGATCGGCCACCACAATCTGCACCACATCGACCGCCTGCACCACCGCCTCGGGCGTGGCTAACCACTTCGGGAAATCCGGCTGCGCCGTGCGATTCCACGCACCCGCCAGCACACCCGCTTTCGCGTAATGCCGCGCCCACACACTGCCGATAATGCCCAGTCCAATAACGCCGATGGTTTTCATGGTAAGAAAGAAAATGTTGAATTCTGAAATCTGGAAAGCTCGAACGAACCAAAAACGGCGCTGACTTACCCTGGCATCTGCGTTTCCAGAGTTCCTGAGTTCCAGATAAATTTCATCCCAAAATCTCCAGCAACCGCGTGAACAACCGGTTCACCTTCACCTGGTTTTCCTTCACGCAATCTTTGAACTTTGAAAAATCAATCGACGTACCCTCCAGGCCGTTGGCGTAGTTGTCGATGATCGCGAACGAATTGTAGCGCAGGCCGATCTCACGGCAAAGATCCGCCTCATGCGCCGCCGTCATACCCACCACATCGCCCCAATTTC